>QHXH01000681.1:640-3246 GCA_003222855.1 Acidobacteriota bacterium | reverse complement strand
GATCGGGCCGGTTGAGGTAGCCGCGGCCGACATTTTCGCCGCCGATGAAGATTTCACCCGCTTCGCCCGGCTGAACCTGGGTCAGGTTCTGATCCAAAATGTAAACCTGCGTGTTAGTAATTGCGCGCCCAATAGCCGGCAGATCAGTTGTATTGCAACTTCGCACTCGACCGGAAGTCGCCACGACCGTGCACTCTGTCGGGCCATAGTTGTTAACGAGCTCAAACGGGAGGTGATTTGCGGGATAACGATGCAAGGTATCTGCGCCCGTTAGCAGAAAACGGAGCGCAGCATCTCGCGGCCAATTCAAAAGCATGACACGTTCCGTCAGCGCGGTGGGCAGAAAGCCCATCGTGATCTTGTTTGCCACCACCCAGTCGCGCAGCGCTTCAGGCGCCAATCGCGTTGATTCATCCGGCAGATACAGACTCGCGCCTGCCGTCAGGTAAGGCCATACTTCCCAGACAGCCGCGTCGAAACCAACACCGGCAAGATGAGTCGCCCGATCTTTCGAACTGATGCTGAATTCGGCTCGATGCCAGGTAATGAGGTTCAGCAAATTTCTGAGGGTGATCTCGACGCCTTTTGGTTCTCCCGTCGATCCTGAGGTGTAAATGATGTATGCGAGTTGGTCTGGGGCAATCTCAATCGACGGCGCCTCAACGGAATACTTCCCGATCTCTCGATCGCCATCGATAGTGACAACTGTGCACGATCCGAGCGCGATCGTTTCAGCAACTTCAGTTGTCGTAATTAACACGCGCGGCCTGGCGTCATTGAGTGTGTAGTTTAGGCGCTCAAGCGGAAGCTTCGGGTCGAGTGGAAGATAAGCGCCACCAGCTTTCAAAACCGCGAGGGCGCTAATCACTGACTCGGCCGATCGATTCAAACAAATGGCAACGATCGTTTCTGGCTCGACGCCTGAATTCATCAAGTGATTCGCCAATTGGTTTGCGCGCCGGTCCATTTCACCGTAGGTGACGACACGGCCATCGAACACAATTGCCGGAGTTTGCGGCTCGGCCTGCGCATGCGTCGCGATCATTTCCGCGATAGTGTTACCAATCGGCAGGCTAGTCCGCGGAATTCCCGTATATGAGATCGGACCAACATCGGCTGGTTTGTTGCTAATCGTCGCTGTGTGATTCATAGACAGGGTCGTTGCTCAAGACCTTTTCCTGCACAAGTAAACGCATAATCTCGCCTCTTTTCCTTGGTATTTCCTTAACTCGCGTAGCATAAGGCTGACAATCTTTTCGCGAGACCTCTATGCATCTTGGCCGGCGATTCACGGGTATTTCTGGCAAGTACGCGCTTTTGCGCATTTATTTTCCTGAAGGCTCAAAGTGAGAGTGGAGGCTACCATTGACTGCAATAATCCTTTTTTCGCTAGTCGCGGCATCGCTGGCGAGCCGGCTCAGCCAACTAAACGATCAGCTCTTGCTCCTTATTAACAGTGTCGCCGGCCGATCCTGGCTGTTCGATAGTATCGTCGCGTTCTTTCTCGACAACGACCTGGCAAAAGCCGGCGTCATCGGCGGTTGTTTCCTCGCTGCGTGGTACGGCGGCAAATCAGTTGACAGCACCAATGCGCGCCGGAAAATTCTAATTACTACCTTGATCGCGGCGGTCTTTGTGATTACGACCACCAAAGTGCTGTCGAAGACGATCTTCCTGCCGCGGCCAGAGATTCAGTCGCAAAAGATCTATCGGCTCGAAGGAGATCAACTGGTCGAGATGAAGCGGATGCCGGTGCGCGTGATGCTCGACGAAAACAGTCAAAAAGATTATCGCGCGTTATTGAGTGGTGAGATTGAAACGAACGATCTCGGATCTTTTCCCAGCGATCATGCTGGATTTTTCATAGCGATCTCTTTGGGCATCTGGTTGGCATCGCGGCGCTTGGGATTACTGGCCGGCAAGATGATCAGCGGACAACACACACCTCTGGATGTCGCGGCTGGCGCAACGGTCGCGATCGCCGAGTTGGCGGTCGTTCAATATGTGGTCCGGAAAAGATTAGACGGTTGGCTGGACAAACTTTCCGGATTGACCTTGCGCTATAGCGCGCTGTCCAGCGCGATCGTTTTCTTAATTGCGTTCGAAGTTTCCAGCACCATGATTCACATCCGCGCATTCCTGGGCCTGCTCGCCGCTATGCGCCGGCATGTGCTGTTGGGCATGGGCTCATAGTCTGCGGGTTTTACTCTTATGAAGAAATTCAGCTGTTTAATTATTGTAGTCGCTTGCGCCTTTCTGACGTCGTGCGGTATCAAGAAAGAAGGCCTCGTGATCATGACCGATCACTCGTACAAAGCGACCATCTTTGCCACGAACAAGATGGGCTTTGGATCGCCGGATGGTCTGATCTGGCACAAAGGAAAGCTTTACATCGCTGATGAGGGCGGCTCTGCTCTCGAAGTGTGGAGCAAAGCGGATGGATTGAAAACGCTTATGGACTCTAGTTTTGGCATTTCGTCACCCGAGAAGCTGGTCGTTGACGCTGAGGGTAACGCCTTTTTCACGGATGACGATGTCGGAGGGTTGTGGGAAGTCGACGCTCGTGGCAATCGACGCCTTGTGGCCGGAAAAGACAAAGGACTCAT
>QHXH01000681.1:0-602 GCA_003222855.1 Acidobacteriota bacterium | reverse complement strand
CCTGGTCGGCGATGGTGAGCAACACGAAGTTTTCCGTGTAACGAGGGACGGCGCGGTAACGGAATTTCTCGGTAAGGAATACGGAATCACCAGGCCGGAAGGTTTGGCTTACGATGACAAGGGCAATTTGTATATCGCCGATGAAGAGGACAACGTACTCTACATGCTTGACTCGAATCGCAAGCTTCATCGCCTGATCGATCGGCGAGACTCGTTTTCGCCGGAGGGTCTTTGTTACGTCAATGGCTTGCTCTATATAGCCGACGAACACTTTGGAAGGGTTTATGTCTATACGCCGAACGATGAGTTGAAGCCGATTGCCGCGTTTGCTGGCACCTTCAGACAGCTTCAAGGAATCACCGTGGACGATCGGGGACATATATACGTCGCCGTGCAGACGGACCTGAAGCACAAGGTGGGCCATATCATCGAAATCAGCAAGGAGAATTCTGAAATAGCCCAAAGATGAGGGTGTCACCGCGCCCTAGGTGACTCAAAACACTTCAGAGTGCTGCCAGATATGTCCAGCCCAAAGATCGAGACGCCAAGTCTCGCGCCAAAGAACATTTCTGACGTCATATCCGCTTCATCGGCCCAGCTCC
>QHXH01000680.1 GCA_003222855.1 Acidobacteriota bacterium | reverse complement strand
TCTTTAAAGATGAGCAAGGTCGAGACGTTCGCCTGGGCCAGTTCTTTAACGGCAAGCCGGTCGTCTTGTCACTTGTCTACTACCAATGTCCGATGCTGTGCAATCAGGTGATGAACGGCATGCTCGGATCGTTCCGGCAGATATCTTTCAATGTCGGCGAACAATTCGAAGTGGTCACCGTAAGTTTTGATTCACACGAGACGCCGGCGCTCGCCGCGGCAAAGAAACAAACCTATGTCGCCGGATACAACCGCGCGAATGGTGCGGCCGGCTGGCATTTTCTGACTGGTGACGACGCTAACATCAAGCGGCTGGCGGACGCGGTTGGGTTTCGCTACACCTGGGACGAACAGACAAAACAATTTGCGCATGCCAGCGGGATCATGATCGCAACGCCCGAAGGCAAACTGTCACGGTATTTCTACGGCATCGATTATCCGCCGAAGGACTTACGCCTCGGCCTGGTAGAAGCATCCGCGAACAAGATCGCCACGCCGGTTGATGCACTGATGCTGTACTGCTACCACTACGATCCATCGACCGGAAAATACGGAGTCGTGGTGATGAATGTGATGCGGATAGCGGGTGTCATTACCATCATATCGATCGTTGGGTTGTTGTTCTTATTGCGAAGGATTGGCAAGCGTAATCGATTGGTCGCGTCAGAGGCCCGATCGTAAGTGCGCTCGGGGCAGTAGCCCGACCGTTAGGGAGGGCGCAGATTGAGTTTTGCAAACACGAATAAAAAGCCGATCTCAGATTTGAGATTCAAGAATTAGATTAAATGCAATCCTGGTTTCCATTCATACCAGAAAGCGCTTCGACTATGTCGGGGGACGTAGACGCCTTATTTCTTTATCTTTGCGGTGTCACCATCTTTTTCGCTCTACTGATTGGCGGCATCATTGTTTTTTTCGTTCTTCGCTATCGCCGCCGCAACCCATTCGAGATCCCGCGACCCATCGAAGGCTCGCAAAAGCTGGAAACGCTGTGGTCAATGATTCCTTTGCTGATCGCGATGAGTTTCTTTGTTTGGGGAGCCAGTCTTTACTATCGGCAGTATCGCCCCGCGCAGAATGCTCTGGAAGTCTACGTCGTCGGCAAACAGTGGATGTGGAAGTTTCAGCACGCGACCGGCCAACGCGAGATCAATGAACTACATGTGCCCGTCGGCCGCAAGGTCAAATTGATCATGGCTTCGGAAGATGTAATCCACGACGTCTTCGTTCCTGCGTTCCGCATCAAGGCCGATGTGGTGCCCGGCAAGTACACGACCGAATGGTTTGAAGCTACGAAGCCGGGACGCTATCACTTTTTTTGCGCCGAGTACTGCGGGATGAATCATTCCGGCATGGGCGGCTTCGTTGTGGTGATGGAGCCAACCGAATACGAGAACTGGTTGAGCGGCAATACCGGCCAATCCTCGCCGGCGGCGGCAGGTCGTGGACTTTACGAGTCGCTCGGTTGTGTTTCTTGTCACGGCGCAAACGCCGAGGGAGGTCGCGGGCCCGCGCTGATTGGCGTGTTTGGCAGCAAGGTGGTGCTGAACAACGGTCAGAGCGTTACGGCGGATGAAGGCTACATTCGCGAATCGATCTTGAATCCGCAGGTGAAGATTGTTACCGGGTTCGGCCCAATCATGCCATCGTTTCAGGGCCAGATTAGTGAAGAGCAACTCTTGCAGGTGGTTGCGTACGTAAAGTCGCTCTCGACGGCGAAACCCGAGGCAGCTACGGCAAAGCCGCCGCCGGCGTCAGCTCAGCCAAGCGCAAAACCGGCGAGTTCGCCGAAGAAGTGAGTCTTCGGGTTTATAGAGCACGGGGATCGTTGGATTGCTTGAGCTCCGGAGGAGCGAAATGTTCTATCGCCCGTAAACGGGCTTAAGTTTAATTCGTCGAAATATGTCTATAAACATTAAGTGCGTACGGCACTGAAAATAGCGTCATGGAAGAATTCGAAATACCAAAACCGCCACGAGCGAATTATCTAAACGCTGAGCACGGCTTGAAGTCGTGGCTGCTCACAAAAGATCACAAGCGCATCGCGCTCCTTTATCTCGGAGCGATCAGCTTCTTCTTTTTCATCGGCAGCCTTTACGCGATGGCGATTCGGCTCGAGTTGCTCACCCCGCAGGGCGACTTGGTGCAGTCGAGCACCTATAACAAAATGTTCACGCAGCACGGGATCATCATGGTCTTCTTTTTCCTGATCCCGTCAATCCCCGCGACGCTGGGCAACTTTTTGATTCCGATGATGATCGGCGCCAAGGACCTCGCCTTTCCGCGGATCAATCTGTTGAGCTGGTACATCTACATTATTGGCGGTGTCGTCACGATCTATGCACTGCTCGCCGGCGGCGTCGATACAGGTTGGACCTTCTATGTTCCTTACAGCACGACGTTTTCCAACTCATACGTAATCGCGACCGGTCTGGGAATTTTCATCAACGGGTTTTCTTCCATCCTCACCGGCCTGAATTTCATCGTCACGATTCATACGATGCGCGCGCCCGGCATGACCTGGTATCGCCTGCCTCTGTTCGTCTGGTCGCATTACGCCACCAGCTTGATCATGATTCTCGGCACGCCGGTCGTGGCGATTACGATTTTGCTGGTTGCCCTGGAGAGGCTGGCGCACGTTGGCATCTTCGATCCGGCGGCAGGAGGCGATCCGGTTTTGTTCCAGCACTTATTCTGGTTCTACTCGCATCCGGCGGTTTACATCATGGTGTTGCCCGCCATGGGAGTGGTTAGCGAGCTGATCGCGAACTTTTCGCGCAAGAACATTTTTGGCTACAAGTTCGTCGCCTTCTCGAGTCTGGCGATCGCGGTGTTTGGTTTCCTCGTGTGGGGTCATCACCTGTTCGTCGCCAGCCAATCAGTTTACGCGGGCATGATCTTTTCCTTCTTGAGCTTCGCCGTCGCGATCCCTTCCGCGATAAAAGTCTTCAATTGGACTGCGACGCTTTATAAGGGATCGATCTCTTACGACACGCCGATGCTCTACGCGCTCGGCTTTATCGCTTTGTTCACAATTGGTGGCATGACCGGACTATTTCTTGCATCTCTTGCGGTTGACGTGCATGTGAGTGCGGCTTGCATTACTGGTGGCCCAAGATTAGCGGCCGCATGTATCCGGAAGGCTGGGGAAGATTCGCTGCCCTGGTGGTCTACGTAGGCTTCAATCTAACGTTCCTGCCGCAATTCGTGCTCGGTTACATGGGCATGCCGCGACGCTATCACACTTATCCGGCGGACCTGGTGTCGTGGCAGGTTCTGCACGTGTTATCCACAGCGGGCGCATCGATACTTGGTGTGGGTTTGATGATTCCGCTGATCTATCTGGTTTGGTCGATGCGTTATGGAAAAATCGCGGCTGCGAATCCGTGGAATTTACCGGGACTCGAATGGCAGACCGCCTCGCCGCCGCCCACGCAAAATTTTCTGACGACGCCAATCGTGACGCACGAGGCGTACGAGTTTGCGCCGCCTGAACATAAAGAAGTGGTTGGGAAATTTGAGC
>QHXH01000679.1 GCA_003222855.1 Acidobacteriota bacterium | reverse complement strand
GCGGAAGAGGGCGAAGCGCGCGAAACTCTGGAAACAGATTTTTCAGGCGAAGATACAGATATCGGTTTCAATGCCCAGTACCTTCAGGATTTCCTCAACGTGGTTGGCGCTGAGAAGGTGGCATTCGAATTCAAGGATGGAAATTCACAGGCGCAGTTAAGACCGGTGTCAGATGACAATCACGAGTACAAATACATTGTTATGCCGATGAGGCTTTAAGTCTTTCGACAACGATATGGATAACCAAACGAGCGTCGCTGCTGACGCTCGTTTTACTTTTGGCCACGCGACGCTGAATTGAAAAAGAATCTGTGTGATAAAATCATTTAGGTGTTCCTGCAATCAATTGCCGTCAATGGCTTCCGCAACCTCACTGGCCGTATCAATTGCACAAAAGGAATTAATATTCTTTACGGCGATAACGGCCAGGGAAAGACCAATTGGCTTGAATCGATCCAAATCCTCGCGAACGCAAGGTCCTTTCGCACCCGGCATCTTCACGAAACGGTAGCCTTTGGGGAATCAGTTGCATCGATTCAGGGGATCGTGCATCGCGGAGACGCGATTGACCGGGAACTGCGCGTCGCTATTCAACACAACACGAGGCAAACTTTTATCAACGGTAAGCGTGAGGTCTTAGCGCGTTATCTCGCGCAACTGCACGCGGTCTCGTTTACTGCCGACGAACTGGAAGTCGTTCGCGGCGGCCCGGAAGCGCGGCGCAACTTTCTCGATCGGGGAGTCGTCGGCCTTCATCCCGCGCACGCGCAAACCCTCAGTGACTACAGCAAAGTTATCAAGCAGAAGAAGCGACTATTGGATCAAGCGGCCGATGGTCAGATTCGCCTGGATCAACTGCGTGAATTTATTGAACCGTGGAACGCACAATTGATTTCATTGAGCGCGCAGGTTCATCGCGCGCGCGTTGAATATGTTGACTTGCTACAAGAAGCACTCGAGCACACGTTGTTCGATGATGCGCTCTCGATCCGCTATGTTTCGTCGCTGGAAACAAAGGGCGATTTATCGAAATATGAAGAACTGATCGCTGACCGTTTGCGCCTTCGGCTCGAAGCCGAGATGTACGCCGGCGCCTGTTTGATCGGACCACATCGCGACGATTTTGAGATCCGTTTTCGCGGTCAAAATTTGCGCAGTTTTGGGAGCGCCGGCCAACAGCGTAGCGCATTGATAACACTTGATTTAGCGGCAATTTCAGTGTATTATTCCAAGCATCAGAATTATCCGATTTTCCTCATTGATGACGTGGACGCAGAACTCGACGGAAGCCGCATTGAACGCCTGCTGGAATACCTCGACGGACGCACTCAAACGTTCGTTACCACTTCAAA
>QHXH01000678.1 GCA_003222855.1 Acidobacteriota bacterium | reverse complement strand
TTCTCCAACAGACAATTGCGCCGTCGATTCCTGATTTCGTGGCGGACGGAATGTATTTGTCGGTCACGTGCGCGGAAGATGTCCCGTTCATTAATCCCGATGAAGCGGCGAAGCTGACTCAGGGCAATCCGTTCGGGAACTATCGCGTGTTCCAGCAAACCCGCGCCTGCGGAGTGTGGCCGCGCGGTGAGATTCCAACCGATTTTCTCGACCCGGTTTCTTCAGACGCGCCGGTGCTGATTTTTTCCGGCAACATGGACCCGGTCACGCCGCCAAATTACGGCGAAGAAGTGGCCAGTCATTTGCCGAACAGCAGACACGTCGTTATTCCCGAGGCCGGCCATGGTGTGGATGGCCTTACCGATCCGGGTTGTATCGATCGGATCGCGATCGAATTTCTGGATAAAGGCGACGCAAAAAATCTTGATGTGAGCTGCGTCGAACGAATGAAGCCGCCGCCGTTTGTAACGAAGTAGCGTCTGTAGCCACGGCGCTGCGTCGCCGTGCGCTCGAGAGAGCAACAGCGCGGGAGCGCCTCGACACCCGCCGCGGCGGGCAAGCTTCGAGGCGGCTACAACATTTACGAAATGGATCGCCCTACTTCTTGCGCGTGTACGCGATCTCCATGGTTTTCACTTCCTGGCCGCCATGGTTCTCGTACCACTCAAGCGTGTGATGATTGTTGTCGGTGACCTTGATGACTTCGCGGATCTGTTGCTTCATACCGGGAATGGTTTCGAACTCGCTGGTGTAGGTGAAGGTTTTTGTTGTGGGATCGTAGGTGCCTTCCGAGAACATGATGCCAGTCCCCATGTTATCGACCCATGAACCGACGAATTTCTTTTTCACATTGTCATAACCCTCGATTCCATGTCCTACGAACGTCATCTCCTTCTTCTTACCGTCGGGACCGGGCATTTCCATTTTTCCGGTCACGTCGAGTGTGGAGAAACGGCCGTTCATGATCGATTTCCGAACAGCAGTGCCTTTTGATTCTTCCGGCTTGGCGTTCGGATCGGGATTCATCCAGAACTTGATGGTGTAAGTCCAATTGCCATCGAGGTCGGCGAGGAGCTTGTGGTTCTCATTCAATTTCGATAGCTCCATCATTTGTTTCATCATCTCCTGCTGGTCTGGCTGGCCGCCTGGAGCTGCCGGTTGGGCTGCACTCGGGCTCGACGCGCCCGCGGGCGATGTCGACGTTGTTTGCGCAAATGAGGAAGTCGCGAGCAGGGTCGCTAACAGAATTGCAGTCAGTGGGATAGATATTTTCATGACCGGATTCTGCCAATGGCTAACGACAATTGGCAAGTGACAAGTGCGAAAATCGGAAATGTTCGCGTGACCAACCTTCCCGCGTAACCTTCTCAATATGAAACGGGAGAATCCGACAATTGAAATTTGTCCCGGCATCAAGCGCCGAACGGTCGCACATGGGAATACGATGTATCAGATGATGGCGACGCTGGCCGCTGGAAGTACCATGCCTGCGCATTCGCATCCGCAGGAACAGATCGTTCACATTCTCGAAGGTCAGATGCGACTGATCGTTGACGGCGTACCGCACGAGCTTTTACCCGGCGATTCTTTCTATCTTGCCAGCAATGTGCCGCACGGCGTGGAGACGTTGTTGCCAACGCGTGTGCTCGATACGTTCAGTCCGCCACGGAACGATTACATCGCGATCGACGAGAAGGTTCGGCACGGCGCGTTGTAATTTTTCTAGGCGCTGACAGCAATCTGCGGCTGAGATCCGCCTTCGCGCTAGCTCCGGCGCGGCTGAGACAGCCGCCACTACAGCCGCTTCGCGGAGTGCTTGTTCCTATTTCTTTTCGCGATAGCGCGCTTCCTTCTCGCTCCTAATTGGGCGCGCCCGGCGGTCGCGCTGTAGAAGCCGCGAACCATCGCTTCGCGAATGATCGCTTCTTCGGCCGGATCTGTCGCGTTCACCATGCCGCCGTTCGGCATCGAGCTGATAAGCAAAACGGATGACACCCATTTGTTGTTTGGGGTTGAGCCGTTTGATCTGCTTGATGATTTCGTTAGCGGTCATGCCAAAGTGTATTGCGAAGCGCAACCACAAGCAATCTGCGGCTTGCCCGCATTCACGCTAGCTCCGGCGCGGCAAGCACAGCCACCTCTACACCGCTTCGCGGAACGCAACTGGCGCCATTACTTCCTCTGATCAACAAAGATTTCCCAGCGCTTTACGCTTTCCAGTTTCAGAATGCCATGTGTGGTCCAGGGATCATTCTTCAATTTCTCTCTCACTTCGTTTTCATCTTCGGCGTTGAAGACCAATAAAGCGCCGCCTTCATCGACTAAAGGACC
>QHXH01000677.1 GCA_003222855.1 Acidobacteriota bacterium | reverse complement strand
GAACTCTCAACTGTGAAGGCGACGATAATCTCTGAGTGCGGCCCGAAATGAGCGCGAGAAAGAATATCGCATTACCTCTGGCTTTGGCTTGGCTTCTTTTGCCTTGCCCAAGTGCGCTTGCTCAAAGTCAGACCACCGGCCGCGTTGCCGGAACTGTCAGGGACTCGAATGGCGCGGTGATAGCCGGGGCCGAAGTTAAGATTGTTAGTGAAGAGACGGGAGCGCAGCGAGAAGCAAAGACTAATGAAGATGGAAGCTACTCGGTCCCATCCGTGCCGCCGGGCCGTTATCGCGTTAGCATATCGTCTTCGGGATTCTCGCTGCGCACCGAGATTACTGATGTTGCCATCACTGAAACGGTGACGCTGAATTTCACTCTTACGGTTGCCGGACCAGGTGACAATTCTGTAGAGATCGCGGCGCCTCTTACCCAAACTGATGGCCCACAGCTCGGTCGGGTGGTTGACTCGCACGCGGTCTCAGAGCTGCCACACGGCCGTGGGCCGAAACTCACAGAGCATCTCTGTCAACGGCGCGCGCACTACTCAGAACGGTTACCAGATTAACGGCGTCGATGCCAACAACATAGCCAGCAACAACTCGCTGCGGCTTGCGGTTCCAGCGCCGGAGACCATCCAGGAATTCAAGGTGCAGACCTCGCTTTATGACGCGACGTTCGGCCGCTCCGGGGGCGGCAATGTTCAAGCGGTCACCAGGAGCGGCGCTAATGACTTTCATGGAGCCGCTTACGAATACTTTCTTAATGATGCGCTCAATGCCAACAATCCATTTCTGAAAGCTGCCGGTGTGAAGCGGCCTCTTCTGAGGCGTAACTTTTTCGGCGGTCTACTCGGCGGCCCAATCAAAAAAGACAAAGCTTTCTTCTTCATCTCATATCAAGCTACCCGCGAGCGCAATGGAGCATCGCCCAATAGTCTTTCGTCCAGTGTTTTGATTGCGCAAGGTTTAACTGATGACCGTTCACAACAAACGCTCCTTAGAACATTCAGATTGCCGAATGGATCGCCGCTGCCGTCGCTCAATCCAGTGGCGCTGGCGCTCCTGAACGTGAAGCTGCCCAACGGCAATTTTCTGATCCCCACACCTCAGGCGAATGGCCGCTATTCCGGCTCTGCGCCATCGAGCTACCAGGAGGACCAGTTCAATACGAATTTTGATTACCGTATCAACGCACGAAATTGGCTCGCGGTAAAATTCTTCTTCTCGAACGCGCCACAGACCCTTGCGCTGTTCGGAGGCTCAAATGTTCCCGGCTTCGCCGCGGTTCAAGCAACCAATGACCGATTAGTCTCGATTCAAGAGATTCGCACCTTTGGCTCTAGAGTAATCAACGAGGCGCGCATCGGTTATAACTTCATTCGACAGGCCTCGTCGCCGCAAGAGCCGCTGAAAGATTCCGAGGTTG
>QHXH01000696.1 GCA_003222855.1 Acidobacteriota bacterium | reverse complement strand
CTGATCAACTCGTGATGGTTTGGTCCACGGCGAGAGGCAACCGGAACTCTGCATTGAACGGGGACTATCTTGACTGGAAAGAGCGCAGCTCGTCATTCCAGGGCATGGGTGCATGGTCAGGCGCCTCGTTTAATGTTGGCGGCGGTGATCGTCCTGAACAGGTCGCGGGCTCACAGCGAACTCCCGGCTTCTTCACGATGGAAGGATTGCCGATGATGCTGGGGCGCGATTTCCTGCCGGAAGAAGGTCAGCCGGGGAGGGATCACGTAGTCATACTCAGCCATCGATTGTGGAGCCGGCTTTTTGCGGAGGACCGCAACCTCCTCGGCAGAGAGATCCGAATGAATGGCGAGTCTTACACGGTTGTCGGCATTCTGCCTCCCGGCATACACGATCGCTTCAACTCACAATTGTGGGTACCGCTGGTGATTCAACGTGAGCGATTCGATCAGAGTCCACGGCCCGTGCTGGTAATGGGGCGCTTGAAAGACGGAGTTTCGGTCGGTCAGGCACAGGCAGAGATGAGTGGAATAGCCCAGCAGTTACAAAGCGAACGTCCAAACTGGAAGGTCACCCGCGGCGTAAGCGTTGAGCCGTTGCATCTTGATTTTCTTACCGACGCGACGCGGCGAAATCTCTGGATGCTAATGGGCGCGGTTGGTCTCCTGCTGTTGATCGCCTGCGTGAACGTGGCAAATCTCTTGTTGGCGCGCGGCACCTCGCGCCAGCGAGAAGTCGCGTTGCGGGCGGCGTTGGGCGCCTCACGAAGCCGTTTGTTCGTTCAGCTACTAACTGAAAGTTTGGTCCTGGCAGTGTTTGGCGGTTGGGACGGTCATGCCACCGGTGGGTACGATGCTGCCTTCTGAGGCGGACATCAGAATCAGCGTGCCGGTAATGGTTTTCACGATTGCCGTTACTGTCATCGCGGGTTTGCTATTCGGATCGGCTCCGGCCTGGCAGGCCACCCGGCTCGACCTTAACGAAGTACTCAAACAAGGTGGACGAACGGGCTCCGGCGGAGCGCGACGCAACGGTCGTCGCGCCCTTGTGATAGCCGAGTTTTCACTGGCCCTGATGCTGTTGGCCAGCGGCGGCCTCGCGCTCAAGAGCTTCTGGAACCTGACCCGGATCGATCTCGGCATTCGCACCGACCATGTACTTTCATTTCGCCTACCGGTGCCCGATCAGCGACTCAAATCGCCGGAAGAGATGAAATCCTATTACCGGCAAATGCTCGATCAGATCGGAGCCGTACCGGGAGTAATAAACGTCGCCGCGATGACGGGTGTCCCGGCCGGTGGTTCAGGCTCAGGCGTAAGGTTCACCATTGTCGGACAGCCTGTGGCCAATCCTTCGGAACGTCCCAGCTCTTCAATTCAAATGGTAACTGCCGGCTATGTTGACACCCTGGGTATTCGCATGACACCGACGCGAGCCCGCGCGTCGCCATGGTCAATGAATACTTTGTTAACCGTTATCTGCGCGGAGTCGATCCGCTCAGTCAACGGATCCTAATGGATGTTCAGCGACCGGGAGCGCCACCGGCCAAGCCCGTCGAGTGGCAGATCGTCGGCGTGTTTCACGACGTTCGCGGGGCGGGAGTTCGTGAAGACTATTCTGAGATAGACGTACCGTTCTGGCAGAGTCCGTGGCCGAGAGTTTCAGTGGTCCTGAGAACCGATGTGGATCCAAAATCAGTGATCACGAGCGTCGGCGCAGCGGTCAACTCAGTCGATCCTGATCTGCCGCTTGCCGGCGTTAGAACAATTGATGAGATCGTGACCGAGTCTTTGGCCATTGATCGCTTTAGCGTCGTTTTGTTTGCGAGTTTTGGCGCCCTCGGTCTCCTGCTGGCCGCTGTAGGTATCTATGGCGTGATGGCTTTCGGCGTCGCCCAGCGCACTCACGAATTTGGAATACGCATTGCGCTCGGAGCTCAGCGGTCGGGAGTCATAGGGCAAGTCTTAAAAGAGGGAACGGTTTTAGCGATTTTAGGCGGCCTGATCGGATTCGGCGGCGCTTATCTGGTTGGCCGGGCCATGCAATCCACTCTGTACGGAGTTTCCCCTCTTGATGTGCGGGCCTTCGGCGCAGTGTTTTTCTTACTGCTGCTCTCAGCCTGGTTGGCATGTTTGCTTCCAGCTTTGCGGGCCAGCAGAGTTGAACCGCTGGTTGCGCTTAGACATGACTGAGTGCGCGCCGGTGATTGTCGGATTTTGCAGATGAGGTCAGTACCGGGAGCGGTAGCGACCGGGTCGTAGGTTTATCGAAGACGAGAGATTGCTGAGACTGGCTACCCGGTCGCTACCGCTCTCGGTACTGACTTCACGGACAAGAGAGAAACCATGAACACCATTTTTCAGGACGTGCGCTATGGCGTGCGGATGTTGATTAAGACGCCGGGGCTGACGTTCGTCGTGATACTTGCATTAGCGTTGGGCATTGGCGCTAACACGGCGATCTTCAGTGTCATTAATGCGGTGGTGCTGCGGCCGCTGCCATATGATCACGCGGAGCAATTACTGTTTCTGAACGAGCGCAGTCCGGCGCTGGATGAAATGTCGATCTCTTATCCGAACTTTGCGGACTGGCGCAATCAGAACCACGTCTTCGAAAAAATTGGCGTCTATAACCGCAACAGTTACAACCTCACCGGCTACGGTGAAGCCGAGCGCATCCCGACAGCGCAGGTGTCCGCCGATCTGTTTTCCGCTTTGCGGGTCAACGCGGCTATCGGGCGTGTCTTCACAAACGAAGAAGATAAGCCCGGGGCGTCGCCGGTAGTTGTCCTTAGTTACGCCCTTTGGCAGCGGCGCTTTGGTAGTCAAGCTAACATCCTCAACCAGTCGCTGACTCTAAATGGCAAAGGCTACACCGTCATCGGTGTGATGCCGCCGGATTATGCCTTTCCCAGCCGCGTTGAGATGTGGGTGCCGGTGGGTCAGTTGTCCGGCGATCCAAATTGGCAGCAGCGCGGCAATCATCCGGGCCTGTACGCGGTCGCGCGCCTCAAGTCTGGCACCACGCAGGCGCAAGCCCAGGCCGATATGAACAACATCGCCGCCAATCTCGACCAGCAATATCCCGACTCAAACGCCACCGATGGCGTGCGCATCCGGCCGATGATGGAGGCGCTGGTCGGCGACACAGTGCGCAACACGCTGTGGATTCTTTT
>QHXH01000021.1 GCA_003222855.1 Acidobacteriota bacterium | reverse complement strand
TGAAATTACTTTCCATCTCGTTCGCTGTCCTTTGTTGGTGCTTTTTGTTCACACCGGCAACGGCCCAATCAACTCGTACAAAGAATTCGGATACCGCCCAAAGCACTGAATCAAGCAAAGACGCCGAGGCACGGACGCCTGATGCGGCTGATGCGAAGAGCGCCATCCAACTCTTCGAAGAGGCCGACAATTACGCGCGCCGTAAATTCGAAGCGTTTGAAAAGCTGAAGATGCCGTACGACGATCAGCTCAAACAAAAGATCGAAAGAGAGCAGCGCGATCTCGCCGCTCGAAATGCCGCGACCCTGGCGGCGCGCAAGTTGAGCAGCAACGATGTTTATTACCTTGGATTGCTTTACAACCTCGCGGGGAAATTCGACGGCGCGTTCGACGCGATGAAGCGCTTTCTAGACGAGAATCCTAATGCGAACGGCGAGCCAGCCCAGAACGCGCGAGCCATCGTCGTGATTCAGGCGGCGAAAAAAGGTTTGTTGAGTGAGGCGGAAACCCGACTCAGAGATTATGCGAACAACCAACCGCAAGTGGCCGACGATCGTTACTCACTCGAAAACTGGCTGACGGTCGGCTACTTCAATTCGAAGGACTACGAACGTGCTCTGACGCACGCGGCACAAATGTGGAACGCGGCGAAACTTGCAGCCAAGGACAAGCCGGTATTTGCGCGCGATTTAATGCTGAACGATGCGGCCGTGACGCTCTCAGAGATTGATTTGAAGCTGAAGAAAAAAGACGAAGCGATCGCAGCCACTCAAGAGCTGCGCAAGTTGGCGCTCGCGCTCCCGTCCGGAAATCTTTACAAGCTTGCGCTGCGGCGACTGATTCAAATAGATCCGGCGATTGATCCATTCAAGAATGTGGAACAACTTACGCCGTCCACGGTTGCGGCGCCGGACATTACCGCTACCGAATGGATCGACAGTCAGCCGACGAAACTTGCCGACCTGCGCGGCCAGGTTGTCTTGCTTGATTTTTGGGCGACCTGGTGTGGGCCCTGCCGCGCCACGCTTCCCCGGCTTGAAAAATGGTACGAGAGCTACAAAGACAAAGGCCTGGTCGTAATCGGCCTGACAACCTTTGAAGGTCACGCCGATGGCAAGCAATTGACGCGGGCGCAGGAGCTAAATTACTTGCGCGATTTCAAGAAGAAGTTCAGCCTGCGGTACGGCTTTGCGATATCAGACGCACGAGGCAACGATTTGAATTACTCAGTCTCGAGTATTCCGACGACGTTCTTAATCGATCGTCGCGGGGTGGTTCGTTTTATCAGCATCGGCGCAAGCGATTTTGAGGGTGCAGCGCTTGGTAAGATGATCAAAAAACTGATCGAAGAACCGGCAGCGAACCCCCGTGCAACGGCCAACTCAGATGCGTAATTTGGTCTACCGCGCACATGTGTGGCTCGCATTGATCGTTGCTATTCCGGTTCTGGCATGGTCGTCCAGCGGCTTGCTGTATGCGTGGCCCAAGGCAGTCGAAGGCGGAAAAATCGAAAGCATCGACGCAACGCGAATTCATGTTTCGCCGTCTGATGCTTTGCTAAAGGCGAACGAGTTCGCCGGAAAGAAATTACCGACGACCGCCTTGACATTACTTATGCGTGACGGCCGCCCAGTCTATCAGGCTGTCGGCGGAATGGGCGCCGACTCACTGCTAATTGATGCGCAAAGTGGAGCGGTGATTAGAACGCCGCCGCCCGGTGCGTTGACCCGGTACTTTCGGCAGGCGCACTTTTATTTTTTTGCGGGTCCATGGCAGGTGCTGTTACTCATCGCGTTCTCGGCGCTTGCGGGTCTGTCAGCGTTGTCTGGTTTGTATTTGAGTTTGACGCTGTGGTTTGGGAAACTATCCCGGCGAAGTTAATCAATGCAGATATCCCTCGTTAACATTCTGATCGCCTTCGCGGGTGGGCTGTTGTCGTTCTTGTCGCCTTGCGTCCTGCCGCTCGTACCCGGTTACATCTCGCTGATGTCGGGCGTCAGCATCGATCATCTGAAAGCTGAAGGCGCATCGGGTTCGCGCAGAGCAGTAATCGCGAACTCGCTCGCGTTCAATGCGGGGCTGTCAGTAATTTTCCTCGCGTTGGGCGGAACCGCCGGCCTGGTGGGCGCGACGATCATCAACAATGTTTGGGTCCGAGTGATCGGGGGTTTGGTAATCATAGTATTCGGCCTGCACCTCATCGGCCTGTTGAAAATCAAGTACCTTTACAAGGACACGCGTCAGTTTTCGAACGAAAAACCGCGCGGCATGTTGGGCTCATTGACGCTGGGAATTGCATTCGCCGCCGGCTGGACTCCATGTATTGGCCCAATCCTCGGCGGGATCATTGGACTGGCCGCCACCAGCGGCGGCTGGAAGAGCGGCTTGTTGCTCTCCGCATTTTATTCTGCGGGTTTATCAGTACCGTTCTTAGTGACCGGACTCGGCATCAATCAGTTCCTGAGCTTCTATTCAAAGTTTCGTCGGCACCTCCATAAGGTCGAGGTTGTCTCCGGCATCATCCTAATCCTGATTGGTGTGCTGGTGATGAGCAATCGGGTGACGTTGTTGGCCAGCTCGCGTTTGGCCGCATTGATCCCTAATCTTGAATCACTGCTGCATTTGAGAGGAGCAGAGAATCCACCACCGGCGCCCGCCAACCAGACATATAATCCCGCGCCTGATGTTCAATTTACAAAGCTCGATGGCAGTCCGTTTCGCTTGAATGATTTACGCGGCCGGGTCGAGCTGCTGAATTTTTGGGCCACGTGGTGCGTGCCGTGTCGCAACGAAATTCCTTCGCTGAGTGCGATGCAGAAAGATTTGGACGCGCGGGGCCTGAGCATCATCGGCGTTTCTTATGATGATACCGCCGACCTGGTCCGGGAGTTTCAGAAAGATATTCCGCAAAGTTATCAAATCGTGCTCGGCGGTCGTGAAGTCGGCCCGGAACTTCCGGCGTCACCCTTACCGACCACCTACATAATCGATCGGCAGGGACGCATTCGCGATAAGATGATCGGCGAGCGAACCCGCGCGGCTTTTGAATCAGTGATTAAGCCATTGCTTGATGAAGGTCAGGCGACGGCCCAGAAGTAATTTGGTTGGAGCGCAATTATGAAAAAACTTATCTTAGTCGCACTTTTCCTGCTTTTATCAACGGCTGCATTGCCCGGACAGGGCAATCACGAATATTCACCGCTGGTCGAAAAGACTGTCAATTATAAAAACTGGACGCTGAACGATCTCGCGAACAATAAGCCGACCGACCTACGTTCGCTGATGACGGGCAAGAAGCTGGTGATGGTGCTTTACTTTGCGCCGTGGTGTCCGAATTGGAAGAACGAAGCGCCGGTCGCGGCCGGTCTATACGACAAGTACAAGGCGCAAGGTTTCGAGATTGTGGGTGTCAGCGAATATGGACCACGCGATGACGTGAAGAACTTCTTTGGTCCTACGGGTCCGCCTTATCCAATCGTCACCGAGTCTGAGTCTCGCGACGATCGTGAGAAGACGGCGCACTACGGCTATCGTCAGTTGACTGGCGATACGCGCAAGTGGGGCTCGCCGTGGAATATCTTTCTGGAGCCGTCGAAATGCAATTCAAACGGCGACGTACTGATGGAAAAAGCCTGGGTCGTTAACGGCGAACTTATCGAGGCTGATGTAGACAAGTTCATTCACGATCGGCTCGCGGCAAACGCCGTAATTACTCCCTGCAAGCAATAGAGTTGGATTTCGCCTTCTGGCGGACAGCCGCGTAAACGCGGGACTCCGAACGAAATAACCCAGAGCTTGAACTCTAAAATCGATCACAGTACTCACCTCACTTTTTCTGTCACAGCTGAAGAGGCAGGCGAGCGGTTGGACTCGTTTCTCGCCACGCGAATCGAAGGTTGGAGTCGCGCGCGCTTGCAGCGGCTCATTGACGAAGCGGATGTACTGGTGAATCTAAAGACGGCAAAGTCTTCCTACAAAGTTCGTGCCGGAGATGAAATCGAAATCGAACTGACGCCTCCGCCGTCAGAAACGTTCACGCCCGAAAACATTCCCATCGAAGTCGTTTACGAAGACGAAGATCTAATTGTCGTTAATAAGCCCGCCGGTCTGGTAGTGCATCCCGCGGCGGGAAATTCAAGTGGCACCCTGGCGAACGCGCTCGCATTTCATTTTCGCGAGCTGTCGACGGCCGGTGGCGCGGCTCGGCCTGGCATCGTGCATCGGCTGGACAAAGGAACTTCGGGGTTGATGGTGGTGGCGAAAACCGAATCCGCGCACGAGGATCTGTCCAATCAATTTCGCGCGCGCGAAGTTTTCAAGTCCTACATCGCCCTGGTTCATGGGCAAGTCGAAAAGCGAAAGGGCGAAATCGATCAGCCGATAACTCGTGATCCGCGCAATCGAGTGCGTATGGCCGTCGCCCGCGCGGGCCGGCCGGCGCTGTCACTCTATCGAATTCGCGAATCGTTCGACCGATTTACCCTCCTCAACGTTGAACTGAAAACGGGACGGACTCATCAGATTCGGGTGCATCTCGCGTGGCTGAGAAACCCGGTCGTCGGTGATGACGTTTATGGTGCGGGGCGAGATAAGACCATTGCCGATGTAGCGATCAAACGATCAGTCTCAAAACTCAATCGGCAATTCCTGCACGCGGCTGAGCTTGGTTTCAGGCAACCAACCACTCATAAAAGTCTGAAGTTCACCGCCGCATTGCCGGGTGAACTCGAGGCGCTACTCAATCTAATCAGGGGCCGCGGCGCAGATGTTTAGCTCACCCTGGGCGTTTCCAGTTTATTTCCGAGTGCGCGTTTGACACTGCGTTTTCATTGACGCAAGATAGTTTCATCCCCTGAATCCCTCTTAATAACCAATCGGCAAAGTCGAGGCCGGTTGCTTTCCCCATTTACAGTTTTAATGAACTTTGATCGCAGGGAGGAGTCGGGATGTCTAAAACTTTTGTAACGGGCCTTTTCAAAACCCGCGCGGCTGCCGAGGCCGCCGTTGATGCAGTTATCAAGCGCGGCTACACACGCGATGACATCAGCGTTCTGATGTCGGATTCGACGAAGAACAAAGAGTTCGCAGTGCAGACGCGGTCCCACGCCGCCGATGGATTGGGAGTAGGTGGCGCCATTGGTGGGACCGTTGGCGCAGTGTTGGCTGCGATTGCCGCAGTCGGGACTGCAATCGCAATCCCCGGGCTGGGACTGGTTGTCGCAGGTCCAATCGCGGCTGCACTGGCCGGCGCAGGAGCGGGCGGCGCTACCGGCGGATTGATCGGCATGTTGATCGGCACTGGTATTCCCGAACATCGCGCGAAAGTTTACGAAACAGGAGTTCGCGGCGGAGGCATTTTACTCGGCATTGAAACGAAAACGAGCGAAGAAGTCGATAAGCTCGAGACGTTGCTCGAAGACATCGGCGCAGAATATGTTCGCGCCGAATGAGCCAGCTTACCGTGACGTCGAGAAAAGTCGGGCTGCCAGGTCATCGCTTCGCAGCCCGACAACTGTTGCAAAAACCGATCTACATCGATCGCTGCTTATCATTCAGCGCGATGCCCATCTTATCGAGCGTTGCCTTGTTAAGCGTGCCGGTTACCTTTAGACCTTCCGCTTGCTGATATTGCTTCAGACCAGCGCGAGTAGCGGTGTCGAGTTTGCCGGTTTGTTCGCCGCTATAGAAACTCCTCTGCTTCAACAGCGCTTGCGCCTGCTTAATCTGGCCCGCACTGGCCCGAAAGATCGGGCCGCGCTTCGCCTTGCTGTTGCCGGCGATGGCCTTGTTGGAGCTCTTATTTGCGTTCGTGTTCGAATTCTGCGCTGTGGTTACCATCGAGAGCACGAACAAGAGTGAAAGTACGACCCAGGGGCGTCTCTTCATCATTTTTTGTTCTCCTCGTAGAGGCGCTTGCGCGCCGGATTTTGAAAGAATGTTTACGGTCGGCGCCATCATATCTTCAGTGTCAACCTCAAACGCCGCCACCGCGCATGTGAGCACATAGTTAGAGTTAGCGACTGCTCCTACGAGTACTGCAAGGCCAGTCCCAGGGATGCTAAAAGTGGTTGGCAAATCTTAAACATTTTGGTAGTATCAATTTGGCGACACTGAGCTTCCCGCTTCCCGTCCCGGCCAAACGAAAACCAACTATTGTTATGACAAGAATTCCCCCCGTAGTCTTCGCGCTACTGATATTGCCCCTTACGGCTTACGCGCAAAGGACAACTTACTCGATCGATAATTTCGACTTTCGCAACGGTGTAAGAGCGGAGCAACCGGCTTCGACACCGCCGGTGGCGCCAGCAGCTAAGGCCGCAAAGAGACGAGACGCCCGGGCCGCCAACAAGCAATCTGCGGGTGCTGCGTCGCAGTTGGTCGTTCCCACCGTATGGATCCCTGGACCATCAGCGGGCTCAATGCGCGGGTACACGACAGGCAGTTCAGAGGTCGACGGTTATCTGGTTCAGTCGGGAACTAAAAATGGAGTCGATCCGCTGCTCCTTTATTCAGTGATGCATCAGGAGTCGAGTTTTAAATCGCATGCGGTGTCGCCCAAGGGCGCGCGGGGATTGATGCAGCTTATGCCAGGCACTGCGATCCGCTATGGTGTATCCAACATTTTCGACCCACGACAAAATATTGAAGGCGGCGCGCGATACTTGCGATTCCTGCTCGATCGTTTTGACGGCGATGTGAATCTCGCGCTGGCGGGGTACAACGCGGGCGAAGGCGCCGTCGAGAAATACGGTTGGCGAATTCCGCCGTACGCCGAGACGCAGGAATACGTGAGGCGCATCTCGCGGCGTTATTCTTTGCTGCAGGATCCGAATGCCGCGGTTTACGCGAGACCGGTGAGCCGCACGCAACTCAGTCTCTTGCAAACTAAAGAGCCAACTCCGTTGGCGATCTACGAGCGGAGTGTTTCAACCGTGCGATTGCCGGATGGCAAATTACAATTGATGAGTCAGTAATCTCGCAGTCCTTTGATGTTACACGGGCGGTCATCGTAAAGATGGCCGCTCTTTTGTTTGGTGACACAGCGGCTTCTTGTATGATGGGCCCCGAAGATAAACGCATCTCAGACGCGAGTCCAGGCGTATGACGACAAAGAGGTGAGAGTTAATGCAATGTCCTGATTGTGGAGCGCAATTAGATCCAAACAGCCGATTCTGCAATCAATGTGGATTGGCGACGGATGATGCCGAGGAAACGCGGATCGCGCGGCAGTCCACGGGTTCACCCTCACGTTATGCCGATGATGATATTGAGCGCGTGATCTTTACCGTGCGACCAACGATGCTGTTCATTAAGATTGGATATGCCGCGGCTGTCATCGGTGCGGTTCTCATAACCATACTTCTCGCCATGGTACGCTTCATCGACATACCCTGGTACATCTCTCTGCCGGTGGCGCTGAGTCTGCTGCTGATTCCTGCTTATTACCATCTGAAACGGAACATGGTGCGCTACACGCTGACGGATTCGAAAATCGAAATCGATTATGGCTTGATCGCGCGCACGACGAGAAACATTCTGCTTGCCAAAATCCAGGACGTAACGGTTTCCGCCTCGATTCCGCAACGCATTCTGGGCTTCGGCGATGTCGTGA
>QHXH01000695.1 GCA_003222855.1 Acidobacteriota bacterium | reverse complement strand
CTCACGCACAGGCGCCCTCCCTAACGGTCGGGCTTCTAAAACCTGCTTATCCTTGGAACGCGCGGATTGTACACCTATCCGGCAGCATAAAGACAAGATTTTTCCTTGAGGTTATCGGCTCATACTTCACCGTTAGTGGCCTGATTTAAGATTCTCTGCGCCTCCTCTGCGTCCTCTGCGTCTCAGCGGTGAGTGTTTTCAAGCTAATATTCACCGCAGAAGACGCAGAGGCCGCTTAGAGAAAAACTGAAACTGGAATCACTACCGCTTCATCGGTTTACTTGATCTTTAAAGCTGCGGGCGTATAATGCGCCCCAATCTAAAAGACCATCGTGCAAGGGGGGTAGCGACTATGAAATTCTTCGTCGCGTTCTTACTTGTCCTGACCACCTTAATTTCGGGCGTTACCAGGGGCCAAAGTCCGTCTGCGAAATCAAATCAGAGCACAGCTGGCAAACAGCGAAATGAGACTCTGAGAATATGCCAGGGAGTTCCTATCCCCGATGGCTACGTCATCATTGCATATATGACCTCGGCAGCCTGTCCCCACGGCGCCTACATAGTTAAGAAGCAGAACGACTATGAAAGTTCATTGGCAGTGAACGGTGACAATCGAGCGCCGGCGTCAAATTCGACAGAGCCGCCGCGAACGACGACCGGTAAATCGACATCAATCGCAGAGCCCAGACGAACGCCGACCCAATCAGCAAAAAGATCGGTATCCCCCAAAACGTCTTCAGCACAAACACAGGCGGCGGTCGATCCTGCGTTATCGCCGCGAGCATCATCGGTTACGCGGCCGCGCCGGGTAGGATCCGCCTCTGAAGACACCAGTCAAATGCCGAGCACGACTCAATCGACTGAGACGACTAAACCACAGGATGCAACTGAATCGCAGGCCACCACGGAAACTCCGCAAGGACCGCCTACTTTGATTGGCAGCGAACCTGCGCGCCCACTCGCGCCTCCGACATTGGCTAAGGCGGGCACTGCACCCGCCGCATCGCCGCAGAGCGATCCGGCTAAGGTCTCCGTGGCTCCCGGACCAGAAGAGGTCAGTGAAGGTGACGTGGTCCGCGTGGACACACGTTTCATTGCAAATCTTCAACGCGACGATTTCCGAATCTTCGAAAATGGCGTCGAACAATCAGTTGCGTATTTCGAGCCGGCAGACAAACCTTTTACCGTCGCGCTTCTGTTGGACACCTCAGCTTCAACCCATTTTCACCTGGCGGAAATCAAGGAAGCCGCAATCGCGTTCGCTAAACAACTGCGCCCGCAGGATCGGGTGCTTATCGTTAGCTTTAATGATGAGGTGTTGCTCCTGACCGAAGTCACGAATGACTTGAATATTATCGAAACCGTGATCGAAGAAAATGCCAACACGGGCAGCTCAACGCGCCTCTATGACGCGGTGGACCTCACGATCAAGGAGCGCCTTAACAAGATCAAAGGACGCAAAGCGATTGTTCTTTTTACCGATGGCGTGGACACGTCAAGCCAGCAGGCAAGTTACCAGAGCACACTAAGTGAGGTGCAGGAACTCGACGCGCTGATCTATCCCATTCAGTACGACACGAGTGATTACCTGCGGGCGATGCAGGGAGCGGGCAGCGGCAGCGTAACCGTCACGACCACGAGGCGGGGACTCTTTGGCACCTCCACGTCGCAGCAGACTTATAACGTGCCCGCAAATAATG
>QHXH01000694.1 GCA_003222855.1 Acidobacteriota bacterium | reverse complement strand
CATCTCTGCGAAACTCGCCCGGCTCGATTGGGTTCGCAGCAACCCATAATCCGCGTCGCGCGCTGCGCGCTTCGTCTTCCGCGCGCGCATACAACTCGCGATCTTCCGGCGATTGCTCACGCTCGTACTCCTTGTAATGCCAGGCCATTCCCGCTTTGACTTGTTCGAGGTTGATGTCTCTTCCCTCCAACAAAATCTTCCCCACCAGGCGACCGTATTGATCCATCTTGTCATAAACGGCAGTGACGTCCTTATCGAAGATCATGTCCGAAAGATTTTTCTTTGATTGAGTGCCGAAGGCCTGATGCGATTCGGGTGCGTCGATACCTTGCAAGCGGATACGATGCTGCGTGTTCGTCGCATCGAGAATCGTAACCGTATCGCCATCAGCGATGCGCACGACGCGACCGGTCATCGTCTCAGCCGAGTTCGCACGCTTTGATTGAACCACCTGCGGCGGCTCAGGCCCGGCCGGGCGACGATTACAGGAAATCGGGAACGCAAGGACCGCCAGTACGAGCCAGATCAAAAACCGTCCTCGGGTCATGAAGTTCATATTCACCATACTATCGTAAGCCTTTCCTCAGCGAAGCCCTGGGATTCGCGATGATTCCAAAGAGAAATTCCTTGCATTCATGCCAACCAGATCTCAAACTGCGTGTCTATTGTAGTGTCCGGACAAGCTGACCGGCCCTGGCCTTGAGATAATCCGGTGATTGATAGCGAAGAAGAATTAATCAGGCAAGCCCAACGCGCCGACAGCGACGCTTTTTTGCGCCCTCGCCGAACGCTACGAACGCCGGATCTATTCGCTCGCTTTTCACTATTGCCACGATTCGGAAGACGCTGAAGATCTGTCGCAGGAAGTATGGCTCAGAGCTTATCAGGCAATCTGTACGTTTCGCGGTGAATCGAGTTTCTATACCTGGTTGCGGCGGATCACGATCAACTGCTTCCTCAACCATCGGCGAGCGAAGTCGTTAGTCGGGCGCCAACCCGACATTGAAGTCTCCTCGCTGGAACTCGTCTCAAATGCCGCCGTCTCAAGCTTAGGTTCTGAACGCATGCTTCACAACCAAATTCTTTTGGAAAAGGTAAGACAAGCCTTGTCGGAGTTAACTACTCAACAGAGGCTGATTTTCCTGCTCAAGCACTATGAGGGAATGACTTACGAAGAAATATCGGACGCTGTCGGCTGCTCAACCGGGACGGCAAAGAAATCTGTTTCGCGAGCTATTGCCAAACTACGGACGCGGCTCGAGGCCGCCGCCGGAACAACCGAATGTGTCCCATGCACCGCCGGCGAATTCTGAAAAGGGAGTTTTGAGAAATGCATGACTGTAAAGCAACGCGAGAGAGGCTGAACGAATTGGTCGGCAGTTGCGAAGACGCACAGTTGCTGAAAGAACTGCGGCAGTGCGAAGCGTGTAACGGAGAATACGCATCGCTGAGAAATACGCTGAGACTCGCCGATCAGGCCGTCCGCGCCGCCGCCCCGGCAGATGACTTCTGGCCTGCCTATCACGCCCGATTGCGGCAAAGCCTGGAGAATTTTTCCAAACTAGACGCGCCTTCCAAGCCGGCAGAGCGGTCAGGCGTGCAGGCTTCACTTCTCGCTTTCTTCACCTCCTCAATAAGAGTTCCGGTTCCGATCGCCGCGATCCTTCTGCTCGTACTCGGCGCAACGGTTGTCTTTGCCTTGCGATCGCAACGATCGCCAGTGGCCGTGACGCCCATAATCGTGACGAAAACTGTTGAAGTCCCGGTCATCCATGAAAAGACCGTGACTCAGGTAGTGTATCGCAAACGGGATCGGCGCGAAGTCGCTTCCCGAAACGCAAATGACAACCCGATGGCGCCACGGCAAAACGAAGCAACTCTGGTCAGTCTGTCGGGGTTCACGCCGACCAATGAAGTCAAGGTCACGATCATTAAAGGGAGTTATCGGGATGAGAAGTAAAGCGCTCGCGGCCACAATTTGTTTACTGGCGATCTGCTTTGCCGCGCGCGCGCAGGAGGGTGCGGATCGTCAACTGGTTGTGTCGCTGAACGAAGGTGGGTTCGTGGCGTTCCGTTTCAGCGCGTCACGCCGATTCTTCGGGCCGATGCTCAACTCGACGAGAATCACTTGATCCACCGCGTGCTGGTCGATGCGTCCGGAAGGTTCGCGTTTGGTTACGATCTCTCGATTGCATCCATTCCGGCGTCGAAGCAATTCAAGGTCACCGTGCTGCCACTCGATCAGAAGTTTGAAAAGAAACTGAAGGCCGCTGATCCGGATCGTTTGACGGATGTCATTCCCACTTTTCCACAATCCGCCGCGCCGCAAACCCTGGACGATGGCGACGCGTTCTCGCTTGATTTGCTGATTAACCAGAACGCCGGCGTGAAGATCGTTGACGTCGTGCGAGTAACGTTCGATAAGACACGTTTGCGCGACTTTCCCAGAAGCCTGCCTCGCGATTTCACGCTGGATGCCGTCGAGCTGTCAATCAAAGATTACCGTCTGTTGCTTAACGGCAGTGTCGTCGCCGTGGGTAAATCGACCAGCCCCGTAGCCGGCGCGCTGGTGTGGTTTTATGTTCAGGGTCGAGGTCGCTTTATCTTTTCGCTGGCGCCGCGCGATGGCTATGAATTTCAGAAGGTTGGCATCGTCGATGGAAACCGGATCGAATTTACGATGGCCGGGGACCGCTACGAATGGCTCTCGGCCTCGCCCATTCTGAGTGGCGGCGGCACGTGGAATCTCTGGGTGTTGCACGACCCAAAATACAGTCCGCTGTTCGGGGCTGAAAAACCGCCGGACACCGGTAAGAGCGCTTTGCAAAAAGTAGACGAAGCTATGGCGAAAGTAAATGCAAACGTCAACATACCAACTCAGGGCGGACGCAGTATGGTGGCGCCGGGTAAGCAGATAAGCGACACGCAAAAAGCCGAGGCCGTCAAACCGCCGCGCGTAATGATCGGCAGCGCCGATCGGATTGAGAATTTGTGGCCCCGTAATTAGCTGAAACCGATTCGGGAGATTAGCCCGACCTCCGGGGTCCCCAACCCGAGCATCTCGTTTGGGTTGGGGCGGTGAGGGAGGGCCCTAACTAGATCAGGAAAAATCGAAGGTGAAATTCTTTCCGGTTCAAAAACCAGGGCCGGAGAGTACGGATACGTGTGTGCCTGCAAACTGAAACGGAGAAACTGAAATGAAAACAGGATTACTTGTGTTTGCGATCATCGCTGCGTGTTTGGTGCTTTGTACTCTTCAAGTGAAGGCACAAACAAAACCATCGACGGAACTGCCGAAATACGAAGTCGGCGCAGATTTCACCACGTTCACTATTAACGGTAACCAGGTTGAACTGGGGGCGGGCGGAAGATTTACCTATAACCTGAACAAGAGCTTCGCAGTTGAAGCAGCGGGTTATTTTTCTCCGGGCACGTGCGATAGCTGTCCAGGTCAAGTGACCGGTCGAATTGCGGAGGGGCTGTTTGGCGTGAAAGCCGGCAAGCGGTTTTCCAAGGTAGGAATCTTTGCAAAGGCGCGGCCCGGATTCATGACTGTCGGTAAGGGCTACTTTGATTATCTGCTGAACAGCGGCGGCTTCGTCACTTTTGTT
>QHXH01000693.1 GCA_003222855.1 Acidobacteriota bacterium | reverse complement strand
GTTCCGACTCTGCTTCGGCCATGTCAAAGGGCGCGCGGTTGGTCTCGGCGATCATGGCGATGGCGAAGATCCCGAACGCGATCAGGCCTAGCGGAAAGAATTTAAAGATGAACCAGACCTCCTGCTGCTGCTGTGCCTGGACGATCCCGATCATGCTCAGCGTGCCGGTGCCTGTGGCGTTCAGGCTGGTCATCAGGATCGCTGAGACCACGGCCAGGCCCATAGCGACTTCGTAGGACACCATCTGCGCGCTCGACCGCAGCGCGCCGATCAACGGATAGTGCGAGTTCGAGGCCCATCCAGCGACCACGATGCCGAGCACGCCGAGCGACGAGACACCGAGCATAAACAGGATGCCGATGTTCATGTCGCTCACGGCCTGCGACGGACCGAACGGAATCACGGTATAAACCGTGAAGGCCGCGAGCAGTCCGATCAGGGGCGCGACCCAGAAAACGAACTGGTCGGCTTCGGCAGGGATAATGTCTTCTTTGAGCATCAGCTTGATTGCGTCAGCGATGGGTTGCAGCAATCCGTGCGGGCCCACGCGCATGGGGCCGAGGCGAATTTGGAAGTGCGCTAGCGCCTTGCGCTCCAGCCAGTTCATCGCCATCACCGCCACTGACACGCCCGCAAAAATGATGAACACATAGACCAGCGCCCAGAACTGGCTGCCCGCTCCACCTCGCCGAGCACGATGTCAATCGTGCCGATGACGGCGACCACATCGGCGACGAGCAAGCCGCGCACCATGATATCGAGCGCCTGCAAGTTGACAAACGATGGCGGACGCACGCGCAGGCGGTAAGGCTGCGTCGAGCCGTCGCTGACGATGAAGTATCCGAGTTCGCCTTTCGGCGCTTCAATCGAATGATAGATTTCGCCGACCGGCGGCTTGATGATCTTGGGCACTTTGGCCATGATCGGGCCTTCAGGGATACGGTTAACCGCCTGCTCAATGATGCGCAACGACTGGCGCATTTCAGCCATGCGGACCAGATACCGGTCGTAGGTGTCACCGTTAGTGCCGGTCGGAATGTCGAAATCAAATTCGGAATAAGCCGCGTAGGGCTGGGCTTTACGCAGATCCCACTTAACGCCGCTGGCGCGCAGCACCGGACCGGTTACGCCAAGGGCGATGGCATCCGCAGCGGAAATCACACCGACGTTTCTCGTGCGCTCAATCCAGATGCGGTTGGTGGTGAGCAGCTCTTCGTATTCGTCGATCTTCGGTGCGACGAAGGTCAGGAAATTCTTTACCTCTTTTTCAAAGCTGGCATAAGTCTCATACTGGCAGCCGCCGATGCGAAAGGCATGAGTGGTGAGGCGCGCACCACAGTACTTTTCGAAAATCTTGAGGATCTCCTCGCGATCTCGGAACGTGTAGAACAAGGGCGTCATCGCTCCGATATCGAGCGCATGCGTGCCCAGCCAAAGCTGGTGACTGGCGATGCGATTCAGCTCGGTCAGGATCACGCGAATATATTTCGCGCGCGCCGGCGCCTCCACATTCATCAACTTCTCGACCGCTTCGCAGTAGCCCAAGCCATTCGACACAGCGGCGACATAATCCATGCGATCGACGTAGGGATTGAACATCGTGTAGGTACGATTCTCGGCGATTTTCTCCACGCCGCGGTGCAGGTATCCGATGACGCACTCTGTGCCCAGAACTTTTTCGCCGTCCAGCTTCAGGATGACGCGCAGCACGCCATGCGTAGCCGGATGCTGCGGCCCCATATTGATGATGAGTTCATTCGAATCGAGATACGGCTTCTCGGGAGTTTCGAGATCGAGATTGGAAACCGCTCGGCTCGAGGCGTCGTGGGTGCTGTCTTTCATTGTCCGCTCTCGATTCCGAGATTGATCTGCACCCATTCGTTGTCCTGCTGCAGGATGCCGTAGTCTTTGCGCAGCGGGTGGCCTTTCCAGCCGTCGGGTAGAAGAATGCGCTTCAGGTCAGGATGGCCATCGAACTGGATGCCAAACATGTCGTAAACTTCGCGCTCCAGCCAGTTCGCGGTTGTCCAAATGGAGACGCTCGACGGGATCGAAGCGCCGTCGGCGATTTGCGTTTTCACCCGCACACGCTCGTTGTGCGCAAAAGAATAGAGGATCCACACGACATCGAATTGCTTTTCGCGCTGCGGATAATGCACCGCGGTGATATCGACGCAGTAGTCGAATTGTTCTTCGTCGCGCAGCAGTCGCAGAATGTCGGGAATCAGCGAGCGATCAACGGCAAAATAGTTCTGTCCCAGATAAGACTGCGCGTCGAGACCCGAGCCGTACTGGCCCTTGTATTTTTCAACCAGCGGCGAGGTCCACGGCATGGGAACGGGGCCAGCAGGCTTGGCGGGAGCGGCGGGCTTAGCGGGCTCAGCGGACGGCGCGGCTGCACGCTCTTCCGCCGCCGGCTTCTTCTCACCTTCCGGCGGCGATGGTGGAACAGGCGGTTTGGCTTCCTCGGCCATCCTAGGGTCTGTCGTTATTCTTTACAAAAGCCATTCGTTACAAAAGGCACTCGTTGCAAAAGCCGCGCACGCATTAGGAAACCCTCACTTTTAACAGGTGCTTGCGCTCACCGTCAATGACGCAATTATCGAGCGGAAGCCTCGCTCAGCGCCGGGCCGCCTGAAAGCCTTCGATCAAATCGCGGATGCGCACCGCGTCGGCTTTGCGATGGCCATGACTCGCGATCGGATCGGTGCCTCCGGTCGATTCAATCAGAATGTCCGACCAAAGGATTCCCGTTGAAATCTTTACCGACGCTACCTGGGAAATCGAAATGCTTTCCTCGCTTCGACTGAACAGACGTCTCT
>QHXH01000692.1 GCA_003222855.1 Acidobacteriota bacterium | reverse complement strand
AAGCACCCTTCGCCGCACCAAGCCAGTTGAGAAACACGCTCCCGCCGCTCGCGTCCAATTTGTTGGGTTGCCCTCAATCAATATCAACTGGCACTTCGCTCCGAAGGAAGCTAGATCTTCTAATTCCGCGGCGCAATATAACTGCGTCTCGCCTTGACTACTAATTTACCTTGCGTCTTCTGAATTGACGGCGCCAGATCAAGCTTCAGCTTTCGCGTAGTGCCATCACGCCTCTTGTTTGTAGAAACGAATGCCAGGTTGTAGCGGCTGCGCAGGTGGTCGATTAGCGTTTGAAAAGTCGTGCCGAGCTTTTCGGGTTTGTCAGACATCACTTCGCCACCAGTTTCATTCGCCACATCTTGAATGTCGATGTAGTCCGGGCCGGCGAGTTTGGTTAGGCGCGTCGCCGCGATGAATTGTGCATTTTCCAGACCCTGACCAATGACTTTGGGAAAGATGCCGCAGACTACGCTGCCTGATTCGTAAATCGCCTGTACTGCGGATTTGTCTGACGGACCATCCGGGCAGTGGAAACGCCGCGACGCGCCGGTAAGCACAATCACCACGCGACGGCCCGCCGGATTGCTGGCCTTGCCCATGTAATTGGCGGCATCTGTGAACAAGTTGTTCAGGCAATGCTCACCGATTGGGCCTTGCTGCGGGATGTTATTAAGCGTGTTTTCGATCACCATCCGGTTGCGGGTGAACGGCTGTAGCAGAACAGTAAAGCTGGCATAGCCCATCACCGCAATCTCATCGACAGGTTTGAGACGATCGATAGCTTCACGCGCGGCGCGATGCACGTCATCATCGTAGGCATTAAGACAGCCACCGCGATCGATGGCCAGAATCACAGAAAGCGGCAGCTCGTCCTGGCTGAAATGAGTGATCTCCTGCTTCGTTCCATCCTCGTAAATCTGGAAATCTTCTTTCTTCAAACCGCCGACAATGCGCGCGGTATTCTTTTGCATCACCAACGCATCAATCTTCACCAGATCCACATCGACCTTGACGACTTCTTCGCTCGATTCGGGCGTCGGGCTCGGCGGCGGCGGAAGCTGGATTGCTTTTCGGCTTGGGCGTCCCCTGTTTGTATTGAAGTTCCTATTGGGCGTCTGGGAAGTGACCGACGTGTCAGGGTATAAAAGAAAGCCCGCGAAGACGATCGAGGTGAATAGCAAAATAAGGAACAGTAGAGTCGGATTTCGAGATTTCATTAGCTTTTCCTGATTTGATTTAAGGTAACCGTTAGAGGTCTCCTGGCGCCCTCATGTTGCCTACGGCGCACTCCTGTTAGGAGATCAGCAACCCAACCGGTTGAGTTGATGCGGCGGCGCGAATTCAATCAAGCATCGCCGGACGAATCAAGTTGAGAAACACGCGCCCGCCGCTCGCGTCCAACGATTTGTTGGGCAGCACGCAGCTGCTCGGTAAGGCCCGGCGAGCGCGTGTGCCTAAGCCAGAACTCTGCCGCAACGAAAGTTAGGGCGAAGCCGATCCAGAACGACAACCCTGTTCTTAATTCCAGAGGGCTGGTCGGGATGATCAGCAACAGGACAAGACCGACGAGCCTGACACTTGAGATACCAATACCAATTGAAAACATGCGGATCATCCATTCCCTGTGACGCACCACGTCACGACGGCGGATGGCGGTGAATGCCTGCACGACGGCTGCTAGAAAAAGAGCGCCCGCGGCGAAAACGGCAGATGATGCGAGAGGCCCTCCGAACGGGAACACGGCGCCAAGAACCAAGCCAGACAACCCAACCGGAAGAGCGGCAAGAGCGATGACGCGGCCTGACCAGCGATGGAATCGAATCCAGCGACTCCTGATGTGTGACGAGAATTGGAAAGGTGCGAGGACGACCAGAAGACCGCCC
>QHXH01000705.1 GCA_003222855.1 Acidobacteriota bacterium | reverse complement strand
TGACCAGCACCAACGTCGCGATCATGGCGCTTCCGCCAATCATCAAAATAGCCTTGATGATCTGAACCCATGTGGCAGCACGCATGCCACCGAGCGTCGAAAACACAATCATAAGGAGGCCGACCATGATGACGGCCGGCCCGTAGCCAATTCCGAACGCAATGAAATGAGCTCGCCGGCGCCGACCATTTGCGCGACGAGGTAGAAGCTGACGATGACGATGGTGGAAACGCCTGCCAGGATGCGAATAGGCCGCTCTTTCAATCTATAAGTTAGCACGTCTGCGAACGAATACTTCCCCAGGCGACGGAGCGGTTCCGCGACAAGAAACAGAACGATAGGCCAGCTGGCCAGATAGCTCGCGGCAAGGAACATTCCATCCAAACCGGATGCATAGATCGCTCCTGAAAGGCCAAGGAAGGCGCCGGCCGACATATAGTCGCCCGCAATGGCCAAGCCATTCTGGTCTGATGAGATCGAGCTTCCCGCTGTAAGATATTCCGACGAACTCGTTGCACGCCGGGCCGCCCAAAAGCTGATGAGCAGCGTAAGCACCGCGAAGACCACGAAGAACACGATGGTAGAAAACTCAGCCTGGCGAATTTGAGTATCGGGCTGCGCAGAGTACGCCGATCCGCAAACGCCGAAAGTAGATGCAGTCGCAAGAAGAAGCAGCATGCGGTTCCGTGGAATGCGCATCTTTCAATCCCCATGCCGCACGAACACGAACAAGCCTGTCAAAACCACGCTGAAGGCCATGCAGCTCGCCAACGCGATCATCGCTGGGCTGAAGTCAGTTGCAACAACGGCAGTTTGCGTCGCGTGCCGCGCGCGGTGGATCAAAAAGGCCATCATCGCCAAGTATGAAACGATCATCGCGAGCACCAACCGGAATCGGAGGACTCCCGATCTGTTGGCGGTAACGCGCAACGCAACAACTTCAGTAGCTTTGTACAAATTCGCATCCCTGCACTAGCGTATCTGTCTCGCATGTTTGCGCTCGAGCCGTTTCACGCTAGGCAGTGACTGGTGTCGTCATCAAACGCTTTTTCGAGATAGCCATATCTTCTCCGGAGATTGGCGGACTGTTTACTCCGCGTTCGCAGGTTCTGCTGATTGCGTAGCATGGCCACACCGGATCGATTCAGCGCCGCTGATTGACGGTGGCAGAGCTTGGTTCCTGGTCTTATCGTCGCGACAGATAAGGGGTTCAGTTCAAATCGCTTCGCTTGGGAACATCAAATTCATAAGCTCGATTTGAAAGTCGAACTGAGTGAAACCGTCGTGAACCAGTTGCACTCGACTCAATTATTGAAAAGCAGTCATCCGGTCATGCTTGCTGCTTTGGATGTCGGCGCGCGCGTTGCGCGCGTCGCTATTCCAGACAACCAAGGGGTACGCCAGTGAATCGCTTCGAAAAATCAACCACGGCCCGACAAATCCGGCTTGAGCGGCGCTTGCCATCTTATTGGCGCGTTACGTTCGATCATCCGCCGCTTAATATCTTCGGACCCGAAACGATCCCGCAGCTCAATGAGATCATCGTGGCGCTCGAAACCGATGAGCATGTGAAGGTCGTTGTCTTCGATAGCGCCGTCGAAGGCTTCTTCCTCACGCACTATAACTTCCTCGCGCCGCTCGAGGACTCGACAAGCCTGCCTCCCGGACCCACGGGCTTGCAGGCTCTTCCCGACATGCTGGTACGCCTCAGCCGGGCTCCCGTCGTATCCATTGTCTCGATCCGCGGCCGTGCGACCGGGGTCGGAAGCGAGCTTGCGCTGGCCAGCGACAGGTGCCGGCCTAGTGCCTGGCGGCGGACCGATGGCTCGGCTGCCTCGCCTGATCGGCCGAGGGCGTGCCCTCGAAGTGCTGCTCGGTGCTGACGATGTTCGCGGCGAACTCGCCGAGCGTTACGGTTACGTCAATCGATCCCTGCCGGACTCCGAACTCGATGCGTTTGTCGATGCGCTGGCAAGACGGATCGCATCGTTCGACAAGGGGGCGATCGCTGACACCAAGCGTTTGGTTGACGTAGCAAGCCTGCCGTCCGACGCGGAAATCTCACTTGAATGGGACGCTTTCCTCGCCTCGCTGGACCGCCCCGCCAGCCAGCTCAGAATCAAGGCGCTGATGGAGCGCGGCTTCCATCGCCCCGGCGATGTCGAAGATCGGCTCGGATATCATGTCGGCCAGCTAGGCGGCTGAGAAGATCCCGCCGGTCGCTTCCAAACGAACGTCGCGCGTGCGCGCCGCCTCTCGCAACAAGGAGACATTATGACTGAACGACCCCAGAAGGAAGGCGGCCGACCATCGGCGCCACCGGAAGGCTTTTCCAGGCGCGACGCCCTTTCGCTTGCCACAGCGACTCTTGCCGCGCCGCTGCTGCCAGCATTCGTAAACGCGGCACAGGGGGCAGAGACCTCAAGCATCGGCCACGACAATAACAATAGGAGTAAGCCCATGAGTTTCGTCAAGGTTGGAGACGACAATTCCACGCCTATCGAGATCTACTACGAGGATCATGGTTCGGGCCCGCCGGTCGTCCTCATTCACGGTTGGCCTTTGAACGGCGACGCGTGGGAAAAGCAGGTCAGCGCGTTGTTGGCCGCCGGCCATCGGGTCATCACATACGATCGACGCGGCTTTGGCCGGTCAAGCAAGCCAGGCATCGGATACAACTACGATACCTTCGCGTCCGACCTCAACATCTTGTTGAACACACTGAATCTCACCGATGTCTCGCTGGTCGGACACTCCATGGGGACGGGCGAGATTACCCGCTACATCGGCAAGTATGGCACGAAGCGGCTGCGGAAGACCGTGCTGATCGGTACGCTTGGGCCCTACCTGTTAAAGGCGGCGGACAATCCGGACGGCGTGCCAGCAAGTGTATTCGATGAGGTCCGTGCCGGGATCAAAGCCGACCGGCCCGCCGCAGTAATGGAGTTCCTAAAGAATTTCTACAGCGTTGGCGGCCCGG
>QHXH01000704.1 GCA_003222855.1 Acidobacteriota bacterium | reverse complement strand
AAACGTGCTGCAATACGGTTTCGCACTGGAATACTCGCTTATCTACTTGCAACAACAGGTAAAGGACATCGGCCTGCGTGCTCCTTTCGACCGGCTCATCCCACTCGTAGAATTTTCCTTCGGCACGCCACTGAATCGCGGACAGAGCGGTGAGACCACTGGCACGATTAATCCCGGCGTGATCTGGTCGAGCAAGTACGTACAATTTGGCGTGGAAGCGGTGTTTCCAATTAATGAGCGAACTGGAAAATCGGTGGGCGTAATTGGCCAACTGCATTTCTATCTCGACGATTTATTTCCGCGCAGCCTCGGCCGGCCGTTGTTTGGTTGGAAGTAAAAGATGATCCGAAAGCAACTCATCTTTCTTGCGGTTGGATTATTCAGCTTGCTAGCGATGGCGATGCCAGCCAATGCGCACGCGTTCATGGTTCATGCAGAGCCACCGGTTGGAAGCAAAATGAAGAAAACACCAAACGAAATACGGATCTGGTTCAACGAGCCGGTTAAGCCAGCCTTGAGCAGCATCATGGTTTTTGATGGGAAAGGAACGCAGCTAGACAAGAAGGACACGCATTTAGATCGTGACAATCGCGCTTTACTTCATGTCTCCCTGAGATCGGGCCTGACGCCAGGCATATATAAGGTGATTTGGCGCGTGACCTCCGTGGACACGCATGTCACCAATGGCGATTTCAGATTCCAAATTGTGCCATAACCCAACAGCGCGTTTGCCACAACAACTGTCTGTGGTGTCGGTTCACGCCTCTGAATTGAGATCTTCTCGATCTTCGACAGATAGCACGCCAAGCGCACGCCGGTAGCGCTTTCCCCATGCGTGCATCGCCTCCACGCTTGGCTGGAAGAAAGTTTGCGCCACCAATGTTGGAACAAACGCGCTCAGGATCACAACCGTGACTAAGATCGTATATTGCCGCTGATCGATGATGTGGTTTTGCAAACCAAAAAGGGCTGAGATCGTGCCGAACGTAAGACCGGTCGCCATGAGCAGGGTTGTATAACTCGCCTCTCGCGTGCGCATGTAATGCATACGCGCAAGCGGAAACACACCCACCAGTTTCGTCAGCATCTTCAGCAGTAAAAGGACACCGATTACTCCGAGCGCAGTCCACAATGCAGGCAGAGATACATACAGGCCAGCCTTGATGAAATAGAACGGAGTGAACACGGCGAATGCGATACTGCGCATTCGATGCACAAGCGTTTTGTCGCGCAGAAAAACTCCGGCAACAACGAGACCGACAAGATACGCCGGCAACACCGCCTCGCTTTTTGCTGTCGTCGCCAGTCCACCGAGGAAGAACAAGACAAAGAAAATGAATTTCACTTCGGGCTCGCTCACGCGTGTCGCGCCCAGGCGGCAGATGATGAACTGAGTCCAGCTCGGCATGAACCACAAGACAACGCACATCACTGCGACAAATACGAGGAGCCACAAATTGAAGTTCGCGAACAGTCCTCCGAGCGCGAGCACAGTCCCAAGGTCCGTGATAAAACAGGCCGCAAGAATCGTCTTGCCCATCGCGGTGTCGCTGTAGCCGCCTTCGATCATCACAGCGTACACCACTGCAACAGACGTCGTGGAAAGCGCGATGCCAGCGATCTGCGCCTGCTGGAGCGGCCAACCAAGAACAAATTGCGCGAACAACCAGACCACCACGAACGGGATGCCGAACGACAGAATCCCAATCAATCCGCTTACGCGAAGATTTGCTTTGAGCGAACGCGGATCAATTTCTGCGCCAGCGAGAAAAGTCAGCACACCGCTGCCCAACAACGCGAGAAAGTTAATCCACTCGGTGGTCGCGTGAATCCCGAGAAAATTTCCGGCAATCACGCCCACCATGATTTCAATCAGTGCGACGGAAATTCCTGTCCAGATCGAGATCAAGCTCGCGAAAAACGCGAGCGACATCCAGAGCGCAGCAACAAACCAAACGTTTTGCATCATAACCTCCTGTCATTCGTCTTGCGACGTTGATAGGAGTCATCAGCTCACGCGGTTTTCCCGCTCGGGAAGGCAAACTCCATTGCCTCTTAAATCTATAGCTGAGAACGCCAGCGTTGCAACGCTTAGATGCAACAGCAGTCGCCGCGAAATAACTGCGCGCACGTAATGCCGACGTAACACAGTTCAGTTAATCTTGACCCGCGTGGGGCATATCGCAGTGCCACGGCAATTTTCCTTCGATTTCCAGTTGGAGTGACAAGCTAAGGAACGTGCGAATTAGTACGATCAGCCCCAAGACGGCCACGTTTTGCATGGTCGGCGCCACAACCACGGTCCGGATTATGTCACCGGCGATGAGAAATTCCAAACCGAGCAAAATCGCGCGTCCCACATCCTGGCGGTAAGGCAAGTAGTAACTGCCGGCCCGTTGCATGCGACGAACCGCGAGGCGCACCGTCGCGAAAAGCGCGCCGCCTACAACGATAAGTACGCCCACGCCATCCACGCTGGTGCCGATGATGTCCATAATCTGCCGAAAATTTTCCATGGCTGTCTTTATTGCCGGAAAGCGCGCTGGTTTTCAATGCTGCGTTAAAACACCCAGAAGCGATTGCAGCCGACGGCTGCCTCCACAGAAGCAGTTAGCTCTCGAGAACGACGCAGGCGACGGCGTGATGCTCGGTATGGCTGAGAGTAATCAGGGCAGAAGTGACGCCGCGCTTTGCAGCAAGCTCCTCCGCTGGTCCGGAAAAGACAAGAAACGGCTCGCCGCTGTCTTTTTTCCGAATGTCAATGTTGCGCCAGCCCATTGCTTTGCCAATACCAGTGCCGAACGCTTTCGCCACTGCCTCCTTGCCAGCGAAACGCGCAGCCAGATGGCGAGCCGGGAATTTCATCGACATGGAGTATTCAATCTCGCCGTCTGTGAAAACGCGATGCAGGAAACGGTCTCCGAAACGATCGATTGAACGCTGAATGCGCGCGCAC
>QHXH01000020.1 GCA_003222855.1 Acidobacteriota bacterium | reverse complement strand
CACGGTGATTTCAACCGGCAGCGGATCGAGAAAGGCTTCTCCATCCTGAAGTTGATTCACTGTCACTTTCAAAGCTGTTCGGTCGCCGTTAACTTCCCAAAGCACCTGGTAACGCGGATGTCCGGTGCCGTAAACCCAGCGCGCAAAAAACTCTCTTAGATCCTTGCCGGAAGCTTTTTCCAAAGCGCCGCGCAAATCCTCAGTTGAAGCGTTTCCTGACGCACGCGCGTTGTAGTAATTGCGCAAGCCTTTGAAGAAAGCTTCGTCGCCCAATTGCGAGCGCAACATGTGCAGCACCCAGGCGCCCTTCTGATAGTTGTTTGGATTCAGCAGCTTCATCAAATCGGTCGTGGCTGCATCGTGAATCGGCGTCTTCGTTTGTTTCTCGTAATTGAGATAGCGCTGCGCGGCGTTGCGCATGTATTCGCGAAACGCGTCCTCGCCATCGTACTTCTCAACAAACAGCCCGGCGAAATAAGTTGCAAAACCTTCGCTCAGCCACAGGTCGGCCCAGGTCGATTCAGTGACTGAATCACCAAACCATTGATGCGCAATCTCATGCGCGACTACTTCTTCGATGCGTGTGGGAATTCCGAAGCGTGCGCTCATCTTGTCATTAGTCCTGGCGCTGAGATTCATACGGATAGGGCGCGATCGTCTGACTAAAGAAGGCTAGCGCTAGCGCGGAGGGCGCAAAGCCTTTCGGCGCGTATTCACGGTCGCGTTGAGGAACGTTGTAAAGCAGATTGGTTGTGGTGTGATCAGGCGAGTTGATTAGCGCGCCTTCATTCACGGCGACGATCATGCAGTACGGAGGAATCGGTTTTGTTTCGTCGAATTTCCAGTGCGACGTCGCCGCGTTTCCCGTGAGCGTAATGAATTTTCCGTTGGCGACAACTTCGTAGCGTTGGGGCGCTGAAACTGCAAACGTAACGGTGGCTTTTGCAGACGGATGATCGAGGGAGGGAATCCAGTAGTGAACTCGATTGGGCCAATTGTCGCCGGTGGCCGAGATCTTGCCGTCGGCGTCCTTGGCGAAAATCAAACCATCTTTTGGGTGCCCGTGATAGTTTACGGTGACTTTAAGTTTGTCTCCTCGATTCGCCGTCCTCGCCAGCGTCACGTTGAGCATCTCAGGCGTACGCTCGAATTTAGCTGCGGTTCCTGATACGAGCACCGAATCAATCGGCAGGTCGCCAAAATCGAGATCAACTTTCGTTAGACTTTGCGCGAGGACTTCAACAGAGATGTCGGCGCGCGCCGCGATCTCAGTTAATTGATCGTTGAAGGTAAGGTCCACATCGTAATGAAGCGGTTTCCAGGAATCGACGAGCCGCTCACGCCGTTGCGCGAATGCGGAAAGCGCGGCCAGGCAGACAAACAGCGAGATGATTGCTAATCGGCGCGCCTGATTTTTACCGGTGGTTCCTCTATTGCTTAGCATGGTTGACATCCTATCGAAGTCCCAACATCAACAGTGCGGAACGATCAGAAACTGTGCCGCCGCTCTTAACCCAATTATTGTATTCAGCGAGCTCGTCATTCGTAGGTGGACGATTGCCCAAACGCGCGGCAGGTGTTCGCTCGAAGGCCCGATCGGTTAGAGCCATGTGCGGCCGTCTGACATGCAGCGACGCCGGATCCCCGAGTGCAGTCTCTGCCGACTCAATATCAGGAAATAGTTCTTCATAAGCCATCGCCGTCTGACATGCAGCGACGCCGGATCCCCGAGTGCAGTCTCTGCCGACTCAATATCAGGAAATAGTTCTTCATAAGCCATCAAATGCCAGACCGGCTTACCCTCGCCCTCGTCAATCGCGATCACGCGCAACAACCCGAAACCGCTTTCGAGTTGAAAAATCAAATCATCTCCGGGCAGAAATGACTGGGTCATGACCATTCAAAAATAGCAGCATCTGCGTTCAGCGCCTAAATACTCTGCCCGCGCGTCTGCAGGGTGGTTATCGCTTGCACAAATTGTGACCGCGGGCCGGTTTGATTGATATCCGCGACTCACGATTCTACAATGCGAACCCAACTTGAACCGAGTGCCTGACTACTATGCGATCCTGGGCGCGAGCGAAGATGCTTCGCCGCGTGAGATTGAGCGTCTGTACAAGCGCCAGGCGCACCAGCGGCATCCCGATCGCGGTGGCGCGGAAGAAGACATGAAGGCGCTCAATCAAGCTTATAGTGTCCTGCGCGATGAAAACGCGCGCAAGCAATACGACGCGACGCGACGGGGCCGCACAACCACTGCGGCTGTGCGGTCAGCGCCCGCTGCTCGCGAAGTTGGATTCTATGGACAACTGTTGAGCGCGCTCATGTGCCTGGTTCTCGGTTTACTTTTACTGCTGCTGGTTCATTTCAACGGCCTCTGGTTTCTTTGGCCGCTTTCAATTCTAGCGGCGGGAGTAATTCTGTTTGGCGTGATGATCGCGCACTCGGCAATGACTAATGTCCGGGAATCGCTGAGTTTGGGACATCCTGGGCGACGTTTTCGCGCGCTGCAGGAAGTTGTGTTCTGGCTCATCGTCGCGGGCGGAGGTTATGGTGTCTATCTAATCCTGACTACAGTTTGAAGCAATCGAAATGATCAGCGGGCTCGATCTTCTTTTCCTTGAAGTCAACAACCTGGAAGAGTCAGTCGAATTTTACAGTGACGTGCTGGGATTTAGTTTGGAATCAAACAACGGCGAAGCCCAACCTCCGATCGCATCTGTACGATCAGGCTCATTACGCATTACGTTGGTTCAGCAAATAGAAACGATGCTGAAGCGAGGACGAGGCGTTCATTTCGTGTTAGGCGTAAGCAACGTCGATTCTTTTTACCAAAGGTTAAAGGCGCGTGACGTCCAGGTGACCGAGCCACGCGATGAAGGGTGGGGCGGCAGATTCGTTAGCTTGCAGGACCCGGATGGTTACCGCTTCTTTTTCGTTACCTGGAAATTGAACGCTGATCCAACAATCAAGACAAGGTCATTCGAGAGTGAGGAATAGGCCGAGATGAATTATCAACACATCGAGAATCTTTTGATTCGGTATAGAGCCGATGCAGTAACTATCAAAACTATTTCTGGCGGCATTTACGAAGGGGTGATCAGTGACGTGACGAATGACTACGTAGCGCTGAAAACTACGGATAGACTCACGGAAAATGACGTCGTAATCGTGCTTCTGCACGCCATCGAATCTGTCTTGCCGCAACGAAGTTAATAGCAGCTATTACCAAAACTAATTATGCTCTGACGAGCACAGAAATCGACGAAAAAAGATCACTGTTTCGGTTGCATAAGAACCATGACTTGTGCATAATCTCCGTGCGCCCGCCTCCCCGGTGGGCGAAGTGGTCGCGTGGGGTGAGGACACGTGGCCTTAGGGTGGGGCTTGTGGGAGGGCCCCGCCCGCTTTTATTTTTTGGGGTCTGTTTTTAGCCTGCATCAATCCCACGTTCATCAGACAACAATTCATTTCACACTTCAGCGAGATTGACTTTCGAAAGAAGTGGAATAAGATACCGCAAGCACGACCCCTGTACGATTTGTTTCGAAACGAGAAGTAGCGAGCACCGCGCGTCGAGTGGCGTTGCCACAGTTGGCATTGTTGATAAGCCAGGCTGTGGCATTTTTAGCGCCACGATTACGCGCGGGCCGCTTACCATGCGTAAACAATGGCCTCTCTAAAGCGTCTGCTGCTTGGTAGCCCAATCAGGACAGCGCGCTTAGCACACGAACGATTGACAAAGAAGACTGCGCTAGCAGTCTTTTCGTCCGACGCACTTTCTTCGACCGCGTACGCCACCGAAGAAATTTTACTTGTTCTCGCGGCTGCGTTTGTCGCTCAAAAATATGATGTAACTGTCTTCAGTCGCGTCATCCCTGTCTCGATCGGCATTGCCACGCTCTTAATCATCGTGGCGATCAGCTATCGGCAAACGATTCATGCTTATCCTTCCGGCGGTGGCTCGTACATCGTGGCGAAAGACAATCTCGGGACAATGCCCGGGTTGATAGCGGCTGCCTCTTTGCTGGTCGATTACATCCTCACGGTTTCGGTTTCGATTGCCGCAGGCGTCGCAGCGATCACTTCGACATTTGTGGGCACTCGCTGGGCTTGGATCGACGAGCACCGGGTGGGAATCGGGCTCTTCTTTATTGCTTTCATTGCGCTCGCAAACCTCCGCGGAGTGCGCGAATCAGGAGCGCTGTTCGCGGGACCAACGTATGCGTTTATCGTCTCTTTTATTTTCATGATCGGCTATGGGCTGGTGCGTTACTACCTGAGCCCGCACATCGCGGCGCCAAACGATATCGAGCTGAAGATTGCCGAAGGCTATCATCCCCAACCTTTAACATGGTTCCTGCTGTTGGCTGCATTCTCAAACGGCTGCGCCGCGCTCACTGGAATCGAAGCAATCTCAAACGGAATTCCGGCATTCAAGCAGCCGGAATCTGATAACGCCGCAAAAACTTTGACGGTGATGGCGGCGCTGTTGGCGACGATGTTCATCGGCACCAGTGTGATGGCATATCTTTACAAGATTCATCCCCATGAGCATGAAACAGTCATCTCGCAATTCGGGAGAATCATATTCACCGGTTACATGAGTTGGTTCTACTATCTCGTCCAGATAACTACTGCGGCTATTTTGGTGCTGGCGGCGAACACTTCTTTCGCGGACTTCCCGCGACTTTCATCACTGCTGGCCCGAGACAGATTCTTGCCTCGGCAATTCGCCACTCGTGGTGACCGGCTGGTGTTCTCTAATGGAATTATTTTGCTGGCGGTGTTTTCGGGGATCCTGGTGTGGGCGTTTGGCGGTGAGACCAGCAGGCTAATTCCGCTATACGCGGTCGGCGTTTTTCTTTCATTTACGCTATCGCAATCAGGCATGGTTGTTCATTGGTGGAAGGAAGGAAAAGCGCTGCAACAAATGCGTCGCGAAGCGGTCACGGAAAAAGATATCGCAATCACGCGAAACCAGAGCGGATTAGAAGACAACGTCACAGGGAAACTCGAGCCGTTGCGGTTGATCCCATCAACCCCGCTCACGATTGCAGAGGTCGAGAGGTTAGAAAAGAGTTCTCACTGGCGAAAGTCTCTGGTCATAAACGGCATAGGAGCTCTGGCGACGTGCATAGTCTTGATCGTTTTCATCGCTACAAAATTTATTCATGGCGCATGGGTCGTGGTCGCTTTAGTGCCGGTGCTGGTCCTAATGTTTCTGAAAATTCATCGGCATTACGTTGAGGTTGCGCGGCAACTTTCAACCGAAGGCCTCGCACCTCTACAACCATTCGACCACGAGGTCATCGTGCCGATATCCGGGATACATCGCGGCGTAATAGCAGCCTTGCAGTACGCAAAGTCGATCGCTCCGCATCATGTGACGGCGGTTTATGTGAATCTTGACGATGAACAAACGCGCCGGCTGCGAGAGAAATGGGATCAATGGGGCTCGGGAGTGAATCTGGTGATCGTAGCTTCGCCCTATCGTTCCCTGGCCCGTCCGCTTTTCAACTATGTGGATCGGGTGCGACGGGGATCCCCAAACGTGCTAATTACGATCGTGTTGCCAGAGTTCGTTCCCGCGAAGTGGTGGCAGAACCTGCTGCACAATCAGAACACGCTGTTTTTGAAGGGTGCGTTGCTTTTTAAGAAGGGTGTCGTGGTAACCAATGTTCCTTACCATTTGGAACATTAGTAGCTCAGGCGCTGGCGGTCATCGAGCGCGAAGCGAGGAAGCACGCGCGGCAATAAACCGGTCGTCCCTGCGAAGGATAGAAAGGGACGGTAGTTTGTTCGTGGCACTGGGCGCACATTACGGTGACTTCAATTCGTTGTCTGACGCCCGCCGATTGAGCAAGTGAGATTGCCGCCAGCCGATCGTTCTTTGCCTGTTTGCACGGTTTGCACCGCTTCGGCTCGTTCTTCAGACCCTTATCGTGAAAGAAAACCTGCTCTCCCACGGTCCAGGTGAATTCTTCCCCGCAATCGACGCAAGTTATTGATCGATCCTGATAGTCAGACGCCGGTGCAATACCAACTTGATCCGCTTGATCATCTGACATTGGTTCTCCTCCAGACGCTCTGACGATGTTGGGGCAGGAAGCCCCGATTGCAGGGTGCCGGTCTCGAAAGCTGTACGAGGAGGCCGCGAAAACTTAAACTAGCGCCGCCCGAAGTGAACATGACGGCGGCCACAGCGGATGCACTTATATGACTATGACCCCGCCCTGTCAAGCATTTTGCCGGAAAAATATCTGGGTTGCGGACCCGGCGCCGGGGCGTTGAACTCCGCGGCTCACCGCCGCTCGCGCTCTTAAGAAAACATGAAGATTTTAGTCATTGGATCGGGTGGCCGGGAACACGCGATATGTTGGGCGTTGCAGCGCACGTCGAGCGAGCGCTTGCAATTGTTTTGCGCGCCGGGTAATGCAGGCATCGCGCAGATCGCGGAATGTGTACCCATCAATATTAACGATCACTACGAGCTGGCATCATTTGCCGAGGCGTCCAGGATTGATTTGACTGTTGTGGGACCAGAGGCGCCCCTCGCCGCCGGATTGGTAAATACTTTCGAGGAGCGCGGCCTGAAAGTCGTCGGCCCCCGAAGTGAGGCGGCCGGTTTGGAATCAAGCAAAGCGTTCGCTAAAGATTTCATGGCTCATCATTCGATTCCTACGGCGCGCTATCGTGTCGCGACATCCTTCGACGAAGCCGATGCCATTCTGAAATCGGGAGAGTTTGGCGGCGAGCAGGCTGCGGTCGTAATAAAGGCTGACGGGCTGGCGGCCGGAAAAGGAGTTTTCGTCGCCTCGGATCGAGGAGGAGCCTTTGCCGCCTTGAACGAATTGAGGCACGGAGTTGTGGGAGCTGAGGCCGCGCGCAGGATCGTAATCGAAGAGAGACTCACAGGACCTGAGGTGTCGGTGCTGCTGTTTTCGGACGGTAAAGATTATCGTCTGATGCCGGCGGCGCGAGACCATAAGCGGATTGGTGAAAACGATACTGGTCCAAATACGGGGGGGATGGGTTCGATCACCGAGGCAAGCATCATCGACTCCGCAACGCTTGATCGGGTGGTACGGGAAATTGTCGAACCAACCCTGAAAGGGTCCCGGGACGAAGGCTTTCCATTTCGCGGAATACTTTTCATCGGATTGATGCTGACCCCGGATGGACCACGCGTGCTTGAATACAATGTGCGCTTCGGCGATCCAGAGACACAGGCAATCCTGGTTCGATTGAAAACGGACCTCGCGAAAATCTTTGCAGCGATAAGTGAGCGGCGGCTGGGCCAACTAAAGATCGAGTGGTCCCAGGATTCATCCGCTTGCGTGGTGCTGGCGGCGCGCGGATACCCGTCGCAAGCGGAAACTGGTGCAACGATCCACGGTCTTGAGCGGATTGAGCAATACCAGGACGTTTACGTTTTTCATGCGGCCACCTCACGCGCCGGCGGCGAGTGGTTAACCGCTGGTGGCCGCGTGCTGGGCGTGACGGCGACGGGTGAGAACCTGGACGTGGCGTTGTCCCGCTGTTACGGCGCCGTTCGCGAAATTCAATGGGACGGCATGCAGTATCGGCGGGACATCGGACGAGGCTCTCGTCGGAAACCACGGCCCAGGGCTGATTTCAAACGTGTTGTCTGACAGTAGTGACTAAGTTGAAATTCTCTGCGCCCGCTCTGTGTCCTCGGCGTCTTCTGCGGTGAGTCTTTTCCAGCCAATTTACACCGCAGAAGATGCAGAGGTCGCAGAGGCAACGAAGCGAGAAACTGAAATTAGGTCTCGACGTGTCTGCCGAGTGCCTACTGCCTACTGCTTGCAGTCTGCTATACTCGCCGTCAAAAGTGGTTGAAAATGCAACCATGCGCCTTGCTCTTTCGTACAACTCGACGGCCCTCCGAGCGTTTTCGACGGCCGTTGCGAAATCACCTTTTTTCGAATCTGAAATTAGCCGGAGGACGAAATGGGACTTTGGATTAGGATAAAACGTTCGATGCGCGCGCTGTTCGGCGGAATTGTGGAAGCGACCGAGGATCCCGAGCTGATCCTGCAACAAACTATCCGCGACATGCGCGATCGGATTCCCGACTTGAACAACTCAGTCGCCCAGGTCATGGCGACGGAAAAGCTGCTCGGCAAGAATAAAGAACGGCTGGAGGCTCAGGTTGTCGATCTGGATTCGAAGATTAAGGCTTCGGTGAAGATGGGCCGCGACGATATCGCGACTGCCTATATTGGCCAGCTACAGCAGGCTCAGGTCGACCTGCAGCGGACCATCCACCAATACGAACATTCACAACTGGCATCGAAACAGGCGCTCAAAGCGCGCGACAATTACATGCTCCAGATGCAGCGCCGCACGGCTGAAGCGATGCAGCTAATTAATCAGTCGAAGCAGGCGAAGCTGCAAGAGCAACTCGCGCAGACGATGGCTTCGTTCCAGATTGGTGATGATGCTTCGACCTTCGACGAGATGCGCGACAAGATCGATCGCCGCGCGGCCGCCGCCGAAGCGAGAATGCAACTGGGCACCAGCTCGGTCGACAATCAAATGCAGGAAATCGAGAAAGAAGCGATGGATATGCAGTTGCAGGACAAGTTGCTTCAGTACAAGAAAGACATGGGTTTGCTGCCGGCTGACAGCGGAAGCGGTGCGCCCCAGGCATTGCCCGCGCAGGGAGAGACGACAACGCAGTAGCGCTCGCCGTTTGGAGTTCCGCCTTCAGGCGGGGGTCCATCGGTGAAAAGAAGCGCGCCGCCTGAAGGCGGAACTCCAAACCGATTGTCCGAATAAAACAACATTCGCTTAAGTCTCAGATTCATGGACTGGCCCAAGATCGATTCTCGCTATTTAAAAGAGGCTTTCAAAGAGCCGATTAACTTTTGGGGCATGGCCGGCTTTCTGGTCGGCGCGGTTTTCTTTCAGGACGTCACTCCGCTGTTGTTGGGACTGGGATCGGAAGCGCTCTATCTTGCTGTCGTGCCTGCCACACCTTTTTATCGCCGCCTGGTCCTGCGTCGCGCCAAAGAACGCGCGCGCAAACTTCGTGAGGCGCAACGCGAAGCGGTCATCAAAGGTTTCGATCCGCGCGAGCGTGAAGCGGTCGAGTATCTCCGTTGGATGAAGAACCAGATTTATTCCAACTATAAAAAGTTCACCACCAGCAAGGACATTCCGGCGAACCTGCAAACCCTCGATCAGCGTTGGGAAGATTTTGTTGATCTACTGGATGTCTACCGGAGGCGAAAGCATCACCTGAGATCAACCAATCGTCAGGCAGTGCAGAACCAGCTTAAGCAGGCAGAGCATGCCGTTCAAACCGCGACCGATGATCGACAGAAGCGTATCCAACAAGCGAACGCCGAGATTCTCAGGCGGCGCGTCGCCGCTTTCAATGATCTGGAACGATCGGTTCGTATGGTTGAAGGTGGTCAACGATCAAGTTGTTACGCTTCCCACCCCTGAGCGCGTTTCAGCTTTGCATTTTGAAGAGTTGAGTGACTCGATCGCGATGACTCGTCAAATGCTGGAAGAAACGGCGGACACCTACGGGATGCTCGACAATCAACATCGCGAATTGGACCTGCTGCTTTCGCACGGCAAATAGTCTGAAACCCGACCGTGAGGGAGGGTGCTGTTTGTCTGCTTGCAATGGGACCCCTGCACCCTCGCTCTTATGGTCGGGTCTCCATCTTTGGGCCAGTCTAACGGGCTGATTCCTCGTCACTTAGGCCTTAACGTAATGCCTCAGAAAACACACTCTATCGTGTTGAAAAAAAAGATGGCCACAAGATATTGACATCCACCAAAACTCGGCGTATAGTCCGTTCTGCTTTGGTTGAGACGGCTGGCGGCGGCGGCAGATGGGTTCCAAACCCAACTCCGCAGGGTAGTAGTGACTTCGCAAAACCGACCGTAGTACCTGCAAAAAAACTCAGTTTTTGTTGAAGGCGATCATGTATCGTCTGGGCATTTTATTCCCCAAAATTGACCTCGCGTGCCGTTCGAGCGCGAGAAAGGTAAACTAAATGAAGAGCGCGAGTGGTGCGAAGATGACAAAGGTGTCTCAAAACGAAATAGCGGAATCGATTGTCTCGTTTAAGCGCCAGCCGCTGCCGCTGGGATTGAATGCGCGACGGGTGGTCGCGATGCGTTATTCGCTGAAAGACGCGAAGGGGAATTCGCTGGAAGAGTGGTCGGACATTGTGGCGCGCGTCGTCGCGCACGTGTCCGTGGCGGAAACTGATCCGGCCCAGCGCGACATCTTCTACAACGCGATGAGCGACATCATGCAGGCGCGCGAGTTCGTTCCCAACACGCCTTGTCTCGTCAACGCCGGCAAACCAAACGGCCAGCTGGCGGCCTGCTTCGTGCTCGACGTGCCGGATTCAATTGCCGGCATCATGAAGACCGCAACCGATGCGGCCATCATTCACCAGACCGGCGGCGGCACCGGCTTCACTTTTGAAAAGTTAAGACCGAGCGGTTCGATGGTCAGCTCGACGCATGGCGTCGCCAGCGGCCCCGTCTCGTTCATGAATATCTTCAACACGACGACCGACACCGTAAAGCAGGGCGGCGTGCGCCGTGGCGCAAACATGGGCATGATGCGCGTGACGCATCCGGACATTCTGCGTTTCATTCACGCGAAGAACGATCAGCACTCGCTCACGAACTTCAATATTTCCGTCAACGTTACTGACAAGTTTCTCGACGCGGTCGATCGCAACGAGTGGTATCAGCTCGACTTCAAAGGTGAAGGCTGGAACGATTCCGTTTTCGATCCGGTCACGGGCCGTAACTATGTCGTCTATCGCCGTCCAGATGGTTCGACCGTCACCTTCCGCGATAAAGAGGCTTTCGACACCGCCGATCTTTCCGATGCTTTGATTGAAGAGCCACCGGCGCCGGGAATGGTCTACGCGCCCGACATCTGGAACCGGATCATCGCCAGCGCTCATAAATACGCCGAGCCGGGCATCGCCTTCATCGACGAAGTCAATCGCCATAATCACATGATGAACTCGATGGGGCCCATCATGGCGAGCAATCCCTGTGGCGAGCAGTTCCTGCACTTCGCGAACTCATGCAATCTCGGCTCGATCGATGTGAACAAGTTTTATGATCGCGAAAATCGTCTGGATTGGGATCGGCTGGCTGAAGTCACGCATTGGACGACGCGTTTTCTCGACAATGTGATCGATACCTGCGCCTGGCCGCTGGCGGAAATCAACGATGTCGTCAAACGCACGCGTCCCGTTGGCCTGGGAATCATGGGTTTTGCCGACCTCTGTTTGAATCTGAAGATCAGTTACGGCTCGCCGGCCTCGATCGATTTGATGGATGAGGTAATGGGATTCATCCGCCGTGAAGCCTGGACGGAAAGCTTGCGTCTCGGCGCCGAACGCGGCGTCTTCCCTGAACTCGAACCGAATCGCGATTCCTACGCCGACTTTCTCTACAACGAAATCGGCATCTCACGTGAAGTTCCGCTCACCCCGCGATTTCCCTGGTGGCAGAAACGTCGTCGGGAGTTGAACCCAACTTCTCATGGGCGTACGTGCGAAAGGACACTCTCGGCACGCGCACGTACGTTCACACCCTCGCCGCCCAGGCGCTCTCGCTGGATGTAGATCAGACAGATCCCGATTCGATCGATGCAGCCGCAGCCTACGTCGTCGAGCATGAGCACGAGCTGCCCGGATATTTCATTTCGGCAATGTCAATCAGCGCAGAACAGCACGTACACGTGCTTGCCGCCGCGCAACGCAA
>QHXH01000652.1 GCA_003222855.1 Acidobacteriota bacterium | reverse complement strand
ATCAATTCCACGCCGACATCTGGCGGCGTGATGTGCACGAGACGTCGAATCTCGTGCGTGGGGGAGGACATACCCATCTCCAACACAGCCAGATCGTAATCCTCCGGCTGGTGTCCACGGCTGACCATCTGCAAAACGGAGAGTGGCAGGCCGAGGTTGTTGTTATAATTGCGTTCACTCTTCAGTACGCGATGGTTTGTGCGGGAAAGAATGTGAGCCGTCAATTCTTTGGTGGTTGTCTTGCCCGCGCTGCCAGTGATACCGACTACCGGTTTTCCCCATTGCTCATACACTTTTCGCGCCAGCGTTTGTAACGCAGCGATTGCGTCATCCACCAGTAAGAGTCGATCACTCAACTCGTTTAGCTCCTCATCATCAGCCACTCGGCCGCTACGAGCCACGGCGGCAATTGCGCCATTGGCGAGCGCCTGCGCGATGAAGTTGTGCGCGTCGGCAAAGGCACCATTGAATCCGGCCCGCTCATAATCAGGTTGCGAAAGCGCAAAGAAGAGTTCGCCCGCTTCGGTAGTGCGCGAATCGATCGAGAAGTCAATCGTCGCGCCCATAAGGTTTGCTGCCGTCCTAATATTCAACGTTGGACCATGGTCAGAACCGCCTGCGGTAGCGGGCGGTTGATCGTTGCTGCTGGCCGGCTCTCGGTATATAAGATCAACCACCCGCTACCGCAGGCGGTTCTGACCTAATTCCCTCGCCCAAAATCAACCCGAACGATTTGGCCGGCATCGACTTCGGCGCCGGGCTCCGGGATCTGCCGGACCGCATGTCCGTCACCACGCGCCTCCAGCCGCAGGCCGAGCTGTGCACACGTGCGCGCTACATCGCGAACGCTCTGGCCATGCATATCGGGCATCAAGGCCGCCCGATTGCTGGCAACGGCTAAAACGATTTCGCTCGCCTGGCCGTTGAAGTTTCTCGCCGCTATCTTCGGCAGACTCGCCTCGCGTTGCTCTGTTTGTAAAAAGTCCACCTTGATTTGCGCTGGCGAAGCCTTGGACGTTTGCGCGACCATCGTCGGCCCAGACTTGAATTCCACGTCTGGAGCTACACCTAATTCCGGCAGGATCTGCTCGGCAATCTCCCGAAAGACCGGCGCCGCCACGTCCCCACCGTGATACGATCCTAACGGTTCGTCGATCACGACAATGATTACCACCGCCGGATTCTTGACCGGCGCGAAGCCGACAAATGATCCGATGAACTTCGTGGCCGAGTAAGCGTGGGTCCTGGGGTCAACCTTTTGCGCAGTACCCGTCTTGCCCGCGGCCGTATAACCATCGAGTTGCGCCTTCTTTGCAGTCCCGTGCAAAGTCACACCTTCAAACATACTGCGTAGGGCCTCGGTTGTTTCGGCCTTTAGCGCCGGCCGCGTTTCCGGCTTTGCCTGAAACAGAACAGTTCCATCAGGCGCCCGCAGCTCGCGCAGAAGATGGGGCTTGACCAGCGTTCCGCCATTCGCCAGAACGCTATAGGCCGTTGCCATCTGCAGCGGCGTCACGCCAACTTCCTGTCCGATTGCGAGCGATCCAATCGACGACGGCTGCCAGCGGCTGAGCGCGCGCAGAATGCCAGGAGATTCTCCCGCCAGATCGATTCCGGTGCGAGATCCAAATCCCAGCCGCTTCATGTACTCGTACATCGATTCGTTGCCGACCAGGAGGCCGAGCTTGATCGCGCCGACGTTACTCGATTTCGCCAGAGCGTCAGCGACTGTAAGCACGCCATACGGATGACCATCGTGAATCAGCCGGCCGGCGACGGTGATTTGTCCCATTTGGCAATCGATCTTGTCGTCTGGTTTGACCAACCCCTTTTCAATTGCCGCCGAGTAAGCAACTATTTTGAACGTCGAGCCTGGTTCATAGATATTTTGCAGTGCTCCGTTCGCGCGCGCTTCGGCGGAATTCGCGGCCGGCTGATTGGGATCGAAGGTTGGCGCATTCGCCAACGCCAAAATCTCGCCGGTGCGCGGATCCATTACGATCGCCGTACCTGACTTTGCATGTGTCCGTTCAACGGCAGCGCTTAATGCCTGCTCGGTGCGGTACTGAATGACTTGATCGATTGTGAGAACTACGGTTTGACCGGGCTGCGGCTGGACTTCATAGCTCTCGAACGCACGACGGTCGCGATCGACTTCCAGGTAGACCTTGCCCCCCGCGCCCCGAATCTTTTCATTGTACGATTGCTCGACCCCGGCTAATCCGATTTCATCTGTATCGACAAAGCCCAGCACGTGGGCCGCCAGCGTATCGTTTGGGTAGTAACGCTTCGGCTCCTTGCGCGAATACACGCCATCGAGTTCCAGCGCGTCGAGCTTGTGCGCGCGTTCCATCTCCAGCCGGCGAACTATCCAGATGAATTTCTTGTTGGCGTCCTTCGCGTCGTTAAAACGCCGGACCAGCTCGGCGCGATCGACACCGGTCAGCGAGGCAATCTTGCGCGCGGTCTCGTCGACGTTCTTGACTTCGCCCGGATCGCTGTAGAAAGATTCGGTGTCGAGGCTGCGAGCCAGTTCCCGGCCCTGACGGTCGAGAACCTGTCCCCGCGTCGGAGGCCAGGTTATCGTGTTGATGTATTTGCAGCTGAACGAGGCGAGCGCCAATCGCCAGCATCCACAGAACCAGACCAATCGCCACAAAAAGTATGCGGCGATGCGAGTTTTCGGTTCGCGGCGCTTCGTTGGCGGTAGCACGACGGGGCATTCAACTCTCCAAACATGCGATCAGATCAGCGCTCCAGTTCTTATTTCCCGCGGGGCTGCTGAATTTTCTGTTTTGGGGGCGTGCCGGCAGCGAGCCGGGTCTGCGCGGGAACTTTCAACTCACGCGGTCCGATTGGCTGTTTCAATGGATCAATTTGCGCGGCCTGCATCGGTTGCATTCCCAGCTGTCGAGCTGCTCGCTCGAGGCGCGCCGGACTGGCCGCAATTTCCTTCTGCACCGTTAACCGGCGCTGCTCTTCGCGAGCTTCGGTAAGCGCATTGCGCAACTTCTCGGTCTGATAACCAAGCCTGAGGGCCGCGAAATGTCGACCGCCGGCGTAAACGAATCCGCCAGCCAGAACCAGCCCGCACGCCAAAAGAAACAAGAATCGTTTCAGCGCGCCGCGATCGCGCTCTCGCACAACGGGTGCGTTTCGATGTCTTGATGGCACTCTACGCATTATTCCTGGTATGGAGTTCCGCGTTTACACGGCAGGGTTTAGCAGGACCGCCTGAAGGCGGAACTCCGAACTGCTTGTCAATCTAAATCTTACTTGCGCCTCGTAGTTTTGCACTGCGGCTTCTCGGGTTTTCCGCGATTTCTTCTTCGCCTGGAGCGATCGCCCGTCGCGTCAGAATCGAAACTCGCTTCACGGCGCCGCAAACGCATGTGGGCAAACGCGGGGGACACTGACATCGGCCGGAAAGCTTCAAGAGCGTCCGCTTGACTATGCGATCTTCAAGCGAGTGAAAGCTGATTACCGCAAGACGCCCTGCTGGTTCTAAGTGGTCGACGGCTTGAACTATGAAACGATCGAGGTTTTCAAGTTCACCGTTGACCGCAATCCGCAACGCTTGAAACGTGCGAGTGGCGGGGTGGATCCTCCGTTTTTTGTCTGGTCCAACGGCGCGTGCAACTAAGTCTGCGAGGTCGCGCGTCGTCTGAATTGATTCGCCGGTCTTTCTCCGCTCAACAATCCAGCGGGCGATGCGGCGTGCGCGGCGTTCTTCTCCATACTCAAAAATGATCCGCGCAATCTCTACTTCCGAAAGACGACCGAGCAACTCTGCCGCAGTTTCGCCGCGCGACATGTCCATGCGCATGTCGAGCGGCGCATCGTGCCGGAAACTGAACCCCCGCAAAGGCGAGTCCAACTGCAACGACGAAACACCGAGGTCGGCAAGGACACCGCGCACTTGCCTGACTTTCGCTGTCGCGAGGACCCGCGTAAGTTCACGAAAGTCAGCGTGCACAGCGCGAAAGCGCGAGCCGTACTGCGCTAATCGCTCTGTTGCCAACCCGAGCGCTTCTTCGTCGCGATCGATTCCCAGCACTTGCGCGTCGGGAGATGCTTGCAAAATTGCTTCGCTATGCCCGCCCAGGCCTACCGTGCAATCGACAAACAATCCGCCGCGCTCTGCTGCGAGCCCCTGCCCCCCAAAGGCCATTGCCATTACCACCGCCCCGTGATCTCGTTCAAAGAACCAGCGAGTGGCACAGACTTTAGTCTGTGAACCTCGCTCGCACTTTCAACAGCCCACACAGACTGAAGTCTGTGCCACATCAAATTCCCAATCGCGCGATCGCTGCCTCGTCTTCCTCGGTATAAGGATCAGAGAGCATGCGCTGCTGGAACTTGTCGAGCTCCCAAACTTCCAGGTATGTCAAATAGCCAAGCACTACGACATCGCCGACGACCGCAGCGCTCTTTCGGAGCAGGGGATGAATTAGCACGCGTCCCTGTGCGTCCATCGACGACTGCTGGCCGTAGTAATTCGTTCTGTCAAGGAACTTTCTCCGTGCCGGATCCATCGAGGGCAATAGAGCGAGCCGTTGTTCGATGGCTTCCCACTCCGGCATCGGATAGACGCGCACGCATTCACCGGTCAAACTGGTCAGGTAAAGCGCCGAGCCGTATTTGTCTTCAACGTAACGCCGAAAAAGGGTCGGCACTTTGAGCCGGCCCTTGGAATCTATGCGGGCTGTGTAGTTGCCGCGAAGCACTGAGACTGATTCCCGAGTTGATTGGAGACGATTGTGCCCTTTGCGCAGGTTCCAGGTCTGGTTCGTGTCGCTAAGGCCACCTTACTCCACTTCACTCCACCGGCGCATACTACGCCGGTAATTCAGGGCTGTCAATACTTTTTGTGGATTTTTTTCGGGAGAGAAGAATTAGGATCAGAATCCGCGAGAGCTGCACATGGCGCAGTGATCACAGGGCTTGCCACTGGGATCGACCGAGCACTTCTTTTCGCTTTCGAAAAACTCAACCAACTCAGAGACTGCGGCCTCTTCGACTCCGAATCTTTCCTGGCTGGGATGCTCTGGGAATTGCGAATTGCCAATTGCGAATTGCGAATTTTGCTCTGATCTTGATGGAGCGCCGAAAGCCGCCGAGAAGGGCGCGAGCCACGGTGATTGCGCAACCTGCAGAGACATTGCGCGCGATTCAAAAATGTCTATGTTCGCTTCAGGTTTCACGACGATCGAGGGCGTCCGCGCTGGCGGGGCGGATGATACGAAGTTGATGATGCGCGCGCGCGGAGGTTCGGGGGGGGTGCGTTCAGCGCCATTCTGCGCAATCGGTGCGCTTTGTTCATGAACGGTTGAGTCGCCGGCGATACGACGCGCGACGCGTTCCGCTATCAACCTGGCTGGATCGTGTTTTGAACTCATCAATTACTTTCATCGCTGACGCTTCGCACATGCGATTGTACGTCGTAGATTCTTTTGTGCCGGTTCGGGTGATTTCGTGGTTTACTCGACGACGTCAGAAAAAGGGCTATCCACGAAGTAACGCGAACACAAATAAGGAGCACCAAAGCCCTGCGTCGCTAACGCGTTTACGTCGCATCTTTCAGCAAGTCAATCCGATCGACGACGCCAATGATCGCAGAATCGATCGCCGCGCCTGCTTTTCCCGTCGCCGTCGTGGAAGCACTCCATCCTTCCTGGACGATCA
>QHXH01000019.1:13043-15706 GCA_003222855.1 Acidobacteriota bacterium | reverse complement strand
GCGATATGTTCAATCTTCTTCTTTACGGCTGTAGTCATCAATCAATGTTGCGGTTGACATCCGACGGTTGCGGTTGTTGTAATCGAATGATTCAGAGTACAAGCTTCACCAGTTTATTCCCAAACTAAAGTTTGAACTCTAAACCATCGCGGAGAAGCAATTATGTCCGTTTCAGAATTAATTTATGATTGGAACACAGTCGAGCCGCAACTGCACAAGCCCGAGCGTCACATTGGCTTTGATGATGAGACGCTGCGCGACGGACTGCAATCGCCCTCTGTCTGCGAACCTTCCGTCGAGAAAAAGATTGAGCTGCTGCATTTGATGGACGCCCTCGGTATCGACACCGCGGACATTGGTTTGCCTGGCGCAGGCGGAACTCATGCGGCGGGCGTCGAGCTGATGGCGCGCGAAATCGGCCCGCACTCACAAGAATGACATTATTCCGATCGCCGAGATTTCACAGCGGGCCGGGATTCCGATCGAAGCCTGCACTTTCATCGGCTCATCACCTATTCGCTTTTTTGCCGAAGAATGGACGCTGGACAAGCTCTTGCACTTAACCGAGGAGGCCGTCACCTTCGCCGTCAGTGAAGGTCTGCCCGTCATGTTCGTTACGGAAGACACGACGCGTGCGGATCCCGAAACGATTCGCGCGCTGTACACGACTGCAATTCGCTGCGGCGCGCGGGCGTTGTGCGTGTGCGATACCGTCGGTCACGCGACGCCCGATGGGGCGCGCGAAGTGGTGAAGTTCGTGCGCGGGATCATCGACGAACAAGGTGAGAAGGTTCGGCTGGATTGGCACGGCCACCAGGATCGTGGCCTGGGTGTCATCAATTCGATCGCGGCGATTCAGGGCGGCGCCGACCAGGTTCACGGTTCAGCGCTCGGCATGGGCGAGCGTGTCGGCAACACGCCGATGGACCAGTTGCTGGTGAATTTGAAGCTGCTCGGCTGGATCGATAACGACCTGAGCGGCTTGCGTGAGTACTGCGACAAAGCTGCTGACGCTTGTCGTTGGACGATTCCACTTAATTATCCTGTGTTTGGCAAAGACGCTTTCCGCACAGCGACGGGCGTGCACGCGGCGGCCGTGATCAAGAGCTATCGCAAGGGCGATACGGAACTCGCCGATCTGATTTATTCGGGCGTGCCTGCTGGCCTGTTCGGTTTGAAGCAGGTCATCGAGGTTGGTCCAATGAGCGGCAAATCCAATGTGATTTTCTGGCTTGAAAGTCGCGGCGTTGAAGCAAGCGAGGACAGGATCAATCGCATCTACGATCGAGCGAAGCAGGCGACCGCTGTTTTGAGTGAAGAAGAATTGAGGGAATTGGTGTAAGAGGGGGAGTACCGACCTTTAGCTGGAAGTTTTGAGGCCCACATTTTCCGCCTAAAGGCGGACTCCAAACGAACCTCAGTTGATCGGAATAGTCACCGTCGCCGATCCAGCTTTACCGGGCGGAAACCTTTTCTGGCGCGCAATGCGCAGAGCGGTTGGATCATTTCCGGTAGCCTGCGTCACCCTTCCGTTCTCGTCGTAAGTAACCTGGACCACAACTTTTTTCGAAGCCGCGCCGGAAGATGATTGCGCCGAAGTGGTTGGCGGAGGCGTCACTGCTGTTTGAGTCGCGGGCCCTGATGCAGCAGCTTCCGAGGCTTTAGCTCTCAGCCGGGCCTCCTCACGCAAGCGAGCTTCGCGTTCTCTCTTTGCCAGTTCTGCGGCGTCCAAATTTGTTGCAGGGGTGCTCGTGTCATCTGGCGACTGTGCGGCCGGCGTCTCAGTAGCAATCGCTGGTTGAGAAGCAGTAGTTTCTGATGTGTCATTCGCCAACTGTTTCGTTTCGTTATTTACTTTCGCGCCCTTGCCGCGCGCATACCATGGCACCGCGATAACGCCCACAATCAAAATCAATGAAGCAAAGATGGCTCCCAGTTTCCAAGGGCCGTAAGCGAAGCGCGAGACGGCTTCGGAGTGAGAAAACAAACCTTCCTCGGTCACGCGCGGCTCATCCCGTCTCGAATCAAGATGCTCAATCGGCTCCGCCATTTCCTGGTCCACGACCGTCGGTTTGATCGTCGACGGAGCTTGCTGCGGAAATGGGTTGCGCGCATAGATTCCTTCATCCATTCGTCGCAGACCTTCCAGCACCACCGATGTCCACGGCTGGTTGATGGTGTGGTCCGGAGCTTCGCAGGTCGAGTCGAAGTTGAACGATGCGTTCGAAAGCGTCAGCGCATAATAGACGGCTTCGATGCCGCACAGCGTCCCGAGACTCGCGTGCACGACGGCTCCGGCCTGTAAATAAAAATAAGCAGAGCCCTGCGGGTACGTGACCGCCAGGCGGCCAGTCTTACGCTGGTTGCAAAAAAATTCGATTAGTTCCGCGAGAGAAAGGTCTGTGAGTTCTCCGGTAAGGGCCATGACGTTGTCCTCTTTGGTTCGCGCGTTGCGCGCGCTCTAATTCGTTAAGGGAGAGTGAAGTTGTAATTAATGCTCCCCGTCATTTTCACCGCTGCTCCTGATAATTTCGTCGGCGAGAAGCGTGCGCGCTTCGCGGCTTCGACAGCTGCGTCACGCAGCAAGGAGGGGCCGGATACCGCCTGTGCCGAAATCACTTTGCCGCTTTCGTCGACCACGACATCTACTTCGACCTTTCCCG
>QHXH01000019.1:0-13028 GCA_003222855.1 Acidobacteriota bacterium | reverse complement strand
AAAGCTTTGCCATTAAGAACGCCGCCCGACATGGGTTTCAGGATTCTCGGTGCCGGCGCCTCGTTGGGTATTAAGACGTTCCTTGATTCAGCGACAACTTCGGTCGAGACGTTAGCAGAGGGTGGTTGGATAGCGGAAAAGCGAGTCTTGTCGAATGACGTTCGCGCCGGCAACGACGCCGCCGCTCGGGTCTCAGTGGATAAGGGAGGCTCCACGGATTTAGTTTGCTCGCTCTTTCCGTTTGCTGCCGCGTTGGTCGCGGGTTGCAGCATCTTTGCCATCGAGGCGTCGAGGTAATAAAAAATCGTCCGATAGGTTACTTCAGTGGGCTCGAATTCAATCTTTTGATTTGCAACTACGGCCACGGAGGTTGTCATCTTCACCCAATTTCCGATCGAGTCGAATTCGTATTTGTACACTTCCTTGCTCAATAGCGAACCGTCGGCATTGAGCAGAGTCATCTCACTGATGTTGCCTTTGTCATCATACTTGTAGGTCTCGTGGCCGGTCAGCGTGCTTCCGGCGATCGGAAAATACTGGTTCTGTGTCTTCGCACCTTTCAGATCGAATTCGGCGGTTTCCAGGAGAACACGTTTAGCGTCCTCGATTGTTTTTCCGGAGACGGTCGATACTTTGACGACTTCGGTTCGCACACGCCGCACTGGACCGGTTAAGCCGTCGCGAACGCGATCGCTGTCGGCGCTCGCACCATCGACTGTGGGTTGAAGATTATTTGCTCTGGCTGTAAGGCTCGTTTGCGCGGCGGCACTTAACGCCATCGTCATGAGCGAAAGACAAACGCAGAAACTTCTGATCAGTGGCTGCAACATTATTGGCTCCTGATTGATTGAAACTGAGATGAGGACCACGGCCATACCTTGGCATTTCCGAAGGCGGGGGCAGCCAGCAGGTATCTTACGATGTTGAACTGTGTTTGTCTAGAGCAAACTAATCGAAATTAGAGGGAATTTTGGCGGGTTTCTCGACTATTTCACTACGCGAGGCGACCGGAAATCAGCCAGGGCCGTGGCAATTTGGTCGATTGTGCGCACAGCTGAACGATCCGCGTTGGTGTCGTTGCACATAATTGAGAAGACCAGGGTTTCGTTGTTTGGAGTTGTCGCATAGCCGGAAAGGGAATGAGTGTAGGTGAGTGTGCCGGTCTTCGCGAAGATTCGGCCGCTGACCTTGTTTAGCCGCGAACTCAGAGTTCCATCACGTCCGGCGATGGGAAGCGAATCACGAAATGCACTTGCCGAGTTTGTATTCGCGATCGCCGCCAGTAAGCGCGCCGTCGTTTCGGGCGTCACCAGATCCAAATGCGACAATCCGGAACCATCGCGGATAGCCAGCGCGCGCGTATTGATTCCTCTGGACTCGAGCCAGGATCGAACGACGGCTGTCCCTGCTTCATCATCTCCACGTTCACGGTTCTTGCGCGGATCAGGATCAGGCGCGGATGCGGCACGCTCTTTTCCAATCGTGCGCAGGATTAATTCCGCGAAAAGATTGTTGCTCTCCTTGTTTGTTCGGTGGACGATTGTGCCCAGCGACTCGCTATCTTCGTACGCCAGCTCGAATGCTTTTTGAGGATCGAATTTGTCGTTGTCGCGAGCGCGAAAGTCGCGTGTGCGCGGTTCACCATCGACTTTGATGCCCCGCGCGATCAGCGTTTCTCTGAATAGCGTTGCCGCCCACAACGCCGGATCGTGGACCGAAAGAAATGCAGAAAACGCGTGACCATCGACAGGAAAGTTTCCCCACACGCGCACCTCGTTGCCGGACAATTCGCGCATGATTCCGATCGAGGTGGTTACATCGCGCGCCGCTGTGGTGGTGCTGTTCGCAAGGTGAATAGGACTTCCGGCAGGATTGACTACGACCGTTGCGTTGCTGCCCTCCCTGGCGGGCGCGATCGTGACTTCGACGCTGTTTTCGTCAATTGACAACGCGCTCGGCTCCGCGCCGAAATACCATTGAAGGTCGTTCCACTGCCAACCTACGCCAAACAATTCACCGCGAAAATAACTGTTATCGCCGACGATGTGGCCGTGGATTTCGCGGATGCCCGCCTGATAAAGGCGGTCCGCAAGTTTCGCCAGCGAAGGAGCATCCCCCTTCGATTTTGAAATCAGATCGGGCGCCCCGCGACCATAAACCGTCAGGTCTCCTTCGATTACACCATTCGCATCGGGCTGCTTGTTCGCATAGACGGAGGTACGCCAACGGTAATCAGCACCGAGAAGATCCAGCGCGACTGCCGTGGTGTAAACCTTCATGTTAGACGCGGGCGTGAATGGTCTATCGGCGTCGCGCGAGTACAGGACGCGGCCATCATTCAGCGACATCGCAAAAACGCCCCACCGGGCTGCGCGAACATCGCTTTGGTCCAGGGCTCGATCTATCAGTTCCGCGAGCGCCGCATCAGCGATCGTCGAGTCCTGACGCTTTTCAGGTTCCGGTGTTGCCGCCGGATTAGATGAGACTTTGCTCCGGGGCCCATTGTCCTTTGTTTGTCCGCCGAGCAGACGGACCGACAACAGGACCATCAAGGTCAGGACAGTGACGACTAAGTATTGATTCGACCTTCGCTCCAGCATTCCTTAACTCGCAAACAGGGTTGATGTTCTGCCGGCCGTCAGCAATTCCCGCGTGGCTGCATAAACTTGTTCCACTTCAATCGCAGTTACGCTCTCGCTGAATATTAGTCGCTGCGAATTCGCCAGCGGAACGTACGCGTGTGGCGTTGGCAGATCTATGAGCACGACGACAGGCGTCCCAACCGCGGCCGCGATATGTACGGGCCCGGTGTCATTCGAAACGAAAACCGCGAGGCGCGACTGAGCCGCAGCCAGCTCAGCAATTGATAGCTTATCAAGAATCACGCATGGCGGCGGGAACAATGTGCGCATCTGCGCGACTAAATGCCGCTCTTCGGGGCCGACGAAGACGATAGGACGAACGTTGTCATTACGAATAAAAAAATCTGCCAACAGTGAAAACTTTTCGATGGGCCAACACCGCCCGGGATGGCCAGCCCCGGGAAAGATGCCGACCAGCGGCGACCCGGCATCAGCTTTGGCTTTGCGCAACATAAAGTCCACAGCGCGATCGTCTTCGGCGCGAATCAACAACTTCGGAACCCGTGACGCGTCCTTGATTCCCAGAGGCTTCAACACATCGAGATAACGATCCACCAAATGCTGTTTCGGATCATTTTGATCGATCGGCGGCTTGGGATTGAAGTTGGCCAGGAAGTCGAGTGAACGGCCAGGCCGGCGGGCGAACAACCTTTGCGGCGCACGAGAAAAAAATCCGAGCAGATTGGTTTCCGAAAAGCTGTGGAGGTCGATCACGAAATCGAATTTGCGCCGGCGAACATCTTTCACAATGTCAAACACCCTGAGGACCGACAGCGGCTTGAATCCATCACGTAAGGCGACGCGATCGACTTGAATTGTCTCGTCTGCGTAACCCGACAGATTGATGATTTCCGCGCCGGGCTTACCAACGGCAATCGTCAGCCGCGCGTGCGGAAACTGGCCGCGAATCGCGCGCAGGGCGGGAAGACTCATGACAACGTCACCGAGCTGACCGAAGTCGATGATGAGAATGTTGCGAGGGTTGAAGGTCACTTCAGATGCTTGTCGAAAAAGTCGGCCGTCGCGTGATACGCGCGCAGCCAATCTTCGTGCAGCAACAACTCATGAATTTCGTCGGGATAAATTATTTGCTCGAAGTCGACACCCTGCGCGCGCAGCCGGCGCACAAGATTTACCGTTTGCGAGAACTCGACGTTGCGATCGTCGTCGCCGTGAATTAACAGGACAGGCGAGCGCCATTTATCGACGGCAGAAATGGGCGATGACTCGCGCGCGACCCGCGACCGTTCAGCAGTGTCGGTCGGCACTCGCAATCCGGCGACGTTCACGCTCCAATCGTGCACTCCATGAAAATCAACTCCCGCGGCAAAGATGTCTGAATTGCGCGCCAACCCCAGGGCCGTCAAGTATCCGCCGTAAGATCCTCCCCACAAACCGATTCGCTTTTTGTCCACGTCGTCCCGCGACTGCAGGTACTTCGCGCCGGCTACAATGTCCTGATATTCAGAAGCGCCGCGCGCGCCGCGATGGGGCGCCAGCCGGAATGCCCGGCCATATCCAATTCCGCTGCGATAATTCACCGACAAAACCATGTAGCCGCGGCTGGCCAGGTACTGATTCATCGCGTAGGAATTATGATAATAGTCGCGATAGTGCCAGCCGAGCAGCATCTCGCGCATTGGGCCACCGTGCATGAAGACGATCGCGGGTACTTTGCCTGACGCATTCTTTGGCTTGAATAGTTGTCCGTGAATTTCGAGACCGTCAGCAGCTTTAAAGATCACTTGTTCGGGGACCACCAATTGCGCGGAAGGAAACTCACGTGGCAGAGCTTGCGGCGCCAGTGGTTTCATATTCGAGCCGTCCGGCGAAATCGTATATGGAAGGAACGGATCGCGCGCCGTCGAATGAAGTAGCGCGATCGTTCGTCCGTTGTTAAAGACGACCGGATACATTTCGATGGCTTCGCCTTTGGTGATTTGCTCAGGCGCGCCGCCGGCAACATTCACTTTCCAAAGATGACGGCGATCGATATCGTTCTTGTTCGTCGCAATGATTACAAATGATTTGTCAGGCGAGACAGCGACGTTCTCAACTTCAAAATCGCCCGGCGTCAACGCCGTTAATGCTCCGCCTTCGGATGAGATCGAATAAATGTGGGCCCAGCCGTCGCGCTCCGACATAAAGAGCAAACGAGTCGTTGTCGGTGTTACCCGAATGCCAGATTTCTTTGCCGTTCCCACTGCTTGCGTCAACCACCTGGATGGACCAGGGCTGCAAACGCTCGTGGTCCATCGAGAACGTGTCACTGACATTCGGCAAGCGAATGAAGGCGATTCGCTTGCCATCCGGCGACCAGCGCGGCGCGATATCGCGGTCAACAGTTGGCGAAAGAAATCGAAGATGATTCGATCGCGGATTGTAGATCGCGATGAAGCTGTGATCGCCGCGGGCCGAGCTGAAAGCGAGTTCCGATCCGTCGGGTGACCATTCCGGAGAATTTACGGCACCGCGCGCTTCGAAAAGCTTCCGTTCTTTGCCGCCCGCCACGGGCGCGCCCCAGATGTGACCATCGCGTAGATATTCAACCTCGTCGCTGTTTGGCGAGAACAGGGGCGAATTGCCTTCGGCGATTCGCGTCATCCTTCCGGAGCGCACGTCGACCGTCCACACTTCCTGTTTCGCTCCGGCGGTGTCGCTGGTTGGATTGGCAACTTCGCCATTTTGATTTTTGTTGCCGCCGCGAACGTACGCGATGGTGTTGCCGTTCGCTGAGAACACGATCTGAGTGACGTCCTGACCATCCTCAAGGTCGTGATGAGTCAGTTGCCGCGCAGCGAGCGCCGGAGCTTCGGCCACGAAAATGTTTCTTTTGCCTTGTGAATAGAATACCCACGCGACTTTGTCGCCGCGTTTCGAGGCAATCAGTTCCGAAGGAAACGGCGAACTCATCAGTTGTTCGAGCGTGATGGTTTGCGCTTCGGCGCGCGCCATGAGAATAAGCAACAACGCGCTGACGGACGTCCACAAAACAAGTCTTCGATAGGGGATCATGTGTCTCTCCTGTTTCGCATTGAATAAGTGATCGCGCTTTTCGATCCTGGCGACGTGTTGAGCCGAAATTCTAACACCGCGGCGGCGACGAGAGTAAACAAACGTTTGTTTGCTCGCCTTTGGCGATCTGCTAATCTTGGTTTGAATCGTCAACGCGAACTGCGGTTTAGACCAGGGTGACACACGGACACGATCACGGCACGGCTGCAACGGGGCAACGTCTCGTACTGTCGATTTTTATTACGGTCGCCTTCGTGATCGGTGAAGCGATTGCCGGCTACTTCGCTCATTCACTCGCGTTGCTTTCGGACGCCGGTCACAACTTCGCGGACGCTTTGGCACTGGTGTTGTCGTGGTACGGCATCTGGATCGCGCGCAAACCCTCTACCCAGCAGCGCACGTTTGGTTATCATCGCGTCGGGATCTTTGCGGCGCTCGTGAATGCCGTATCGCTGGTTGTGATTGCGCTCTTGATCTTTTGGGAGGCAACCGATCGGCTCGGCCATCCTCAGCCGGTGCATGGCACGCCCATGATTGCCGTGGCGCTGATCGCGATCGCGATGAATACTTCGATCAGTTTGTGGCTGAGAAGAGAGGCGGCCCACGATCTCAACGTTCGCAGCGCTTACCTGCACATGTTGGGTGACGCGATTTCCGCGGCAGGCGTCGTCATCGCCGGCATCGCGGTCGCGGTGACGGGGGCATCATTTGCTGATCCAATTGTTTCAATACTAATCGGACTACTGATTCTCTTTAGCTCGTGGGGAATTCTGCAAGAGTCAGTGAACGTACTGCTGGAATCGATTCCGAAAGGAATGGACATGGATTTGGTCGAACATACAATTGGCAGTGTTCCCGGAGTGCTGGCGGTGCATGATCTGCATGTCTGGACCATTGGCTCTGGGATCATTGCGTGCAGTTGCCACGTCACGGTTGGCGAACAGAGCATTCGCGGCGGCCAGGATGTGCTGCGCGTCGTTAACGACGAGTTGAAAAGTCGATTTGGAATTTCACATTCAACCGTTCAGGTTGAAGTGGAAGGTTGCGATCCCAACGATATGTACTGCATTGCGAGGGCAGCAGGACATAACACCGCATTGAAGCACCGTCACTGACTGATACACAACTCCTGACAAAAACATGACGACGATCGAACTCGGCTACGGACGAAGCTCAAACACTTTGGAATACGACGACGCGCGCTTCGACGTCCTGGCTCCAAATGAAACTGCCGCACATCCGCTCTCGGATAATGAAGTTAACGCCGCACTTGACGCTCCGATCGAATCACCTCCTTTGGAAGAGTTGATTGCCGCCGGCGATACAGTTCTGATCGTCGTGTCTGATGCCACGCGTGCGACGGGCAGCGCGCAAATCATCAACCTCCTGGTTCGGCGGCTGATCCAAAACGGAATTCAACCAGGCGACATCGCCATCATTTTCGCGACCGGAATTCATCGAGCCGTCCGGCCTGATGAGAAGGTCGAGCTGCTCACTTTGTTCATAACGCAACGCATTCGCACACTCGACCATGACGCGTACGACGCTTCGCAATTAATCCAAATCGGAACAATGGAAGGGGGCGTGCCCGTCGAAGTAAATCGCGCGCTGAAAGAATTTTCTAAAGTCATAATTACCGGCGCAGTTGGTTTCCATTACTTCGCCGGTTTTACCGGCGGGCGCAAATCGATTTGCCCCGGCCTGGCTTCCGCCGCAACGATTGAAGCCACGCATATGCGGGCGCTCGATTTCGAACGCGGCGGAAGGCGAGAGGGTGTGGGCGCGGGGTTGCTCGACGGTAACGCTGTCAGTGAGGAATGCGAGCGGGTCGCGGCGATGATCAATCCTGCTTTTTCAAGCAACGCAATCGTTGACGAGCACGGTCATGCTGAAGAAGTTTTTGTCGGTCATTGGCGCGCAGCGCACCGCCGCGCGTGCGCAGAATATGTAAGCGGACACTCAGCGAAGATCAAAGAAAAGCGAGACGTGGTAATCGTGAGCTGTGGCGGCTCGCCGTACGACATCAACATGATTCAGGCGCACAAGGCGCTAGACATGGCCGCGGCGGCCTGCGTCGATGGCGGCCTAATCATTCTATTGGCTGAATGTGAGGATGGATTGGGTCGTGCTGATTTTATGAAGTGGTTTGAAGCGAAAGATTCGCGCGCGCTGGAAATGCGCTTGCGCGACAAGTACGAAGTCAATGGACAGACCGCGTGGGCCTTGCTAACTAAAACCGAGCGCTTTCGGGTTCACATCATCACTGAATTGAGTGATGAGCTAATGCGCCAGATGCGGATGACTAAGTCACGCACGGTCAACGAGGCTTTGGCGAATATTTCGCAGGATGCGACGGGCTATATCATGCCGCGGGGCGCGGCGTTGTTGCCTGATTTTCAGAACCGGGAGCGGTAGCGACCGGATCACGAGTTCAACGTGAGTGTCGATCCCTTCGCTATCGCTCGGGGTTCTGACACGGCCGCCTAAAGGCGGAACTCCAAACCGACAACTCAGTTTCCCACCTGACCCATAAAGGCGCTCTTATCGATCTGCGACGGATTGCCAAGCACCACGAAGCGAATGTTGCGCATGTATTTCTGCGACACGCGCTGCACGTCCGCGGGCGCCACGGCGCGCAGCTTCTCGAGAAACTGCAGCGAGTTGCGCCAGCCGCCACCAATTAACTCGTATTGGGCCATGCTTGCAGCTTGCGCGGCGTTTGTTTCCTGGCCGATGTAATACGTTGTCAGGAATTGCGCGATCACTGCAGTGATATCGTCTTTGCTCACGGGCTCGCGTTGCAGCCGAGTAATTTCGTTCAGCATCACTCGCACCGCCTGATTTGCATCGACAGCAGTGACATAAATTCCGCCGATGTTCGCCGCCTGGGTTCTCAAAAACGCATCCGGCGCGTAAGACAAATTGCGTTTTACGCGAACTTCTTCGAAGACGCGATCGCGCAGGAGCGAAGACGCGACGTACATTGGATAGATGTCCGGCGAAATAATCGGCGGCGCGGTAAACAATCCCTGGATGTAATTCGTCGGCAATTCGCGACTGGTGACCTCGACGGACGATGCGTTAAAGGCGAGCTGCGGCAGGACCGGTGTCTTGTACTCGCCGCGGGGAAGTTTGCCGAACGTCGCCGCTATGCGTGGCTTGAGCTGCGCCGGGTCAAGATCGCCGACAATCACGAGCAACAGCCGAGATGTTTGCATGATTCCCTTGTGATACGCACGCAGATCTTCGGCCGTCAGGCGGCTGATTGTTTCCGCAGTTCCTTCGGGGCGATTCAGGTAAGGATGACCAGCGTACGCGACTTTTTCCTGGAGGCGTTGCAGGTAAGGGTCGGGCTCGTCGGTTTCACCACTGAGGCTTGCAATCAAACGAGTCTTGACCAGGTCAACATCTTCTTTGGTGAACGCCGGATTCATTGCGACGTCCGCGAAGATGTCAAATGACTTATCGAAGTTCGCGCGCGTTGCCGCCATCGCCAACGCTGAATAATCATAGTTGACGCTTTCGCCGATCACGGTGCCCATGCGCGCCAGCTCTTTGCGCATGCGGTCACGCGGGTAACTCAGGCTGGCTTCGCTGGCGACATTAAGCATGAAGGCTTCCACGCCCGCGTTTGTCGCCGTGACGTTCTCAACGCCGCCGCGAATGTAAAGTTGGACCGCGACTGTCTGGCTGCCTTCGCGACGCTTGACCAAAACCTTTAGGCCGTTGACGTCGAACTCGGAAACCAGCGACGCCTGGCGAGCAATGACGCTTTGGAAATCGGGCGGCGCCGGAGTTTGTGCCGGTGGCGATGTCGGTGTTTGGGCGAAGGCTACTGATGTGCAAGCGAGCAGGCAAAGTGTAAACCACAAACACTTCATCCGAATTGAGAGCGATCTATCATTTCTCATTTGACATTTGTCATTTCTCATTTTCAATTTCTCTTTCTAACGCCTCAATCAATTAATTACGGACGATGACCGTCCAAGAAATCGTTCGTCAAATGACAAATGGAAAATGTCAAATGACAAATGATAAATAGTTACTGCCCAATCAAATCTTCCGGTGTCAGCTTCGCCTGTTGTTGATTCTGCTCGGAAATCAACGCCAGTCCGATGTGGGGCTTGCCTTGAATATAAGTCGTCAGATAACGGCTGATGTCGGCGCGCGAAGTTCGCCGTAGGTTCCCGAGATAGCCGCGGAAGTAATCAATGCCGGTGGATGACCACCAGAACCCGAGAGTCTTTGCGTACTCGTCAAACTTCTCGCGCGAATAGAGATCGTCGGCTTCCAACAACCCCTTCGCGCTCTCGAGTTGATCGTCGGTGTAATAATCCTTGTCATTGAAATGAGAAATCTCGTTGTAGACAGCCTTCAGGGCAGCCTTTGCTTTGTCGGGAGTCGTTTGAAAGACGACGTTGATCGGGCCAATGTTGCGCTGTGTGTAATAGCCGATCGCGACGCCATTCACCAATCCCGTATCAACCAGGTTACGTTGGAAGCGCGAATCAGGCTGCTGCATGATGAAAGAAAAAGTATCGGCAGCGTAAGTCGCGGCATCATCTTTTCCAATCGAGGGCCCCTGCCATCCGATCTCGATCAAGACGTTAGTTACTGGTTGCTTAATGACATTGCCTTCGCTTTTTTGCAGCGGCGGGTGCTCGACCAGCGGAAATTCCACGAACGGATCTTTCTCGCGTCGTGGCCAGTCGCCAAAAAGGTCCTGGGCCATCTTGTAAACGTCGGCTGGTTGGACGTCACCAGTGATCACCAGGGCCGAATTATTGGGCACGTAATAACGGCCCTGAATCAAACGCATCATCGCAGTCGTGGCGGTCGAAACAGTCTTGCGATCGCCCAGCGGCTGCTTTCGGCTTGTATATTTGTAAAATAGCCGATCGGTCATCTCCTTATTCAGATAGTATCCGGGGTCGGATTCATTGCGATCGATTTCGCCGATTACCACCTGCTGCTCTCGCTCGAACTCTTTTTCATTAAAAGAAGGATAGCGCACCGCGTCGCGCATGAAGTTCATTGCCGGACGCAGGTTTGGACTCGTGGTGCTGAAATAGTATTCGACGACTTCTTCGCGGGTCTCGCCGTTGTAAGCGATGCCGAGCTGGCCAATTTTTTGCAGATAGGCTTCCTGATTTTCAATCGCGCGATTGGCTTTAAAGAACATGTGCTCGTAAAGATGCGACAAGCCGTTCAGCTCCGGCGGCTCAGTGAATGAACCGTTGCGGACCGCAAGTTCGATCGTGACGACCGGCACCGAATGGTCCTCGAGCACGATGATCTCGAGTCCATTCGCCAGCATCTTGCTGGCGAGCTCCGAGGCAGGCGTCGCGGCGCTGGTTCGCGCAAGAGCAGCAGCGGTCGATCGCGCATGCAGATTGGTTTGGATTGCGGCCGGCCGCGCGGTCAGCGGCGCGACTAAAGAAAAAACAAGCGCGAAAATCAACAGTAATCGTTTCATTTGAGTTTCAGTTTTCGGTTTCAGCTTCAAAATCTATCATAAACGTCGCGCGCTCGCAGCTTACCGCAACGCGGAACTCTTCTTACGCTGAAGGCGCGGTTGAGGTTTCGCGATCAGTCGCTCGGGCTTCGATGTTGCCGCGCCGGAAATAGATGTCGCCCGGCGGGATGCAAGAAATTGGATTTACTATGGGGAAGTTGGAGCGGTCAAAGGTAGTTCGTAATCAAACGTTTGTTCGCAAGGCTTGAGCGCGATTTCTCTCTTCAGCGCTTGTGTGTCCTGTAAGACTTTGGCGCGGAAAGCTGCGTCAAAGCGAATCGATTTTGCGATGCCGTACTCGTTCTGTTCTGCTGCCTTCGCGATTATGAAGTATTTTCCGGGATTAATGTTATCGACAGTGAACTTTCCGTTGGTTTCAGGCCGCGCTTCATAGAACCTGAGCACGTTCTCAGCGGCTTCGCGTTCAAACGGAACCAGGTAAAGGCGAACGTCGGACGACAGCGATTGGCCTTCACCAACTGTGATTCTGCCCCGCAGTTGCGACGCGCCTTCCGCAATCGCGATCGTAATACCCGACGCAGGTTCACCGCTTTTGATTGTCACACCATCGCGAGCGACGCTCACAGGTCGCGCTGCCGGTCCGACGGTGATCGACTTAACGTACCAGCCGGACGCCGGCTCGCGCGGATCGATCCGATAAGTTCCCGGCTGAAGGTTCTTCACCGTGAAAATTCCTTTCGCGTCGGGGATCGCCTGACGCAGCGAATTACGAAATACGTAAGGCACATCGCCTGTTGCTGCATCTTTCGCCGTTCGTGCCGATTCATATCGCCTGGCATAGACCAGCGTCTCCAGCATGGTCGATGCGCGCCGCTTTCCGCAAGCAGCTTTTGGATCGTTCTCGAAGACCACGCGTCCTTCGATGGAGGCGGCCAGCGCCAACGCCACACTGATTCCAGTAATATCGGCGCCTTGAACTTTGATCTGTTTCGCGGAAGACGCGATCGCGTTACCACTGGCGCTGCCTTGCGACGCATACAGTTCATATTCGCCGTCGGGCACACCGTACAACGCGAACGCGAAATTGTTGGTTGAGTTCGCGGATGCGTTTGCGACATCCGCATGACTTCGCAAATCGAATAATGAAATTCCTACGCCCCAGGACTGCGAACCGACTTCATATTTTGTGGCGCCCGCGATCGCGCCACTGATGACATGACCTCGCTCCTCGCGAAACTGCACGTCAGCGGTTACTTCGTCGCCATTATTTAGCGGGATTTCCATCGCCGTGTCGCGCGTTGCGGACGGCGCATACGTTGGGACGTAGGTTTCATAGGCCGATGGCCCCGCCGGCGAAAAGCCCGGTCGCGACGGCCCCCCGGCGGAAACCAGATATGTCCCTGCCGGCAAACCATAGAGTCGGTAGACTCCCCGATCGTCGGTCAACCCGTCGCGATACGAACTGCTGAACTGAAGCTGCTTGCCCTCCTTATCCTTGACTCTGATTGCCCTCACCGGAATCGCGACGATCGCGTCTCCGTTCCCATTCTTAACAGTGCCGGTGATGACACCGCCTTTAATCAAGGTGAATGATGAAATATCGCCGGGGCGATAGTATGGAGGAAGTGTCGACGGCTGATTCGTGTCAGTGGTGTAACCGGGAGCAAAGACTGAAATAAAATATAATCCCGGCTCGAGCGGCTGAGTTTCGAAGTGACCGTTGTTATCGACTCGCAAAACCTGAGAACTGCTTCCACCGCTCGCCCTGCCGACGGAAACGCGCGCGTTCGGCATCACCTCTCCATCGCGGGTCGAAACTTTTCCGGAGATTACACCTGCCGAAGAGTTCTTATTGTCTGGCGCATTGCCCTGCGCGTGTGACCTCGCGACGACAA
>QHXH01000018.1 GCA_003222855.1 Acidobacteriota bacterium | reverse complement strand
GCCGTTTCAACGGCTTTGGCCCTGACCATGAAGGAAACCGTTGAAACGGTAATAACATACTTGACTCATCAGCTGAACCTTTGTTTCTTTTCGTGATTCCTTGGTTCGTGTGATTTCGTGGTTTGGTTCTCGTGATTCATCTGCAAAGCAAACCACGAAATCACACGAACATAAGACCAATCCACACGAAGGCCGCAAGGCGATGAGTCTTCTTCATTTTTCCATGCGGATCTGTGTGCACCGTTGGCTAGTTTTCGTCGCACCAGCGACGAGGTGTGTTACTTCATACGAGCGTCGGGGATTCACCGCTATCTTCATACCAGCAGCGCGTACACCAGCGATGCCGCACTTGGCGTTCTTCCAGCGAAAAGTCGGCCGACGCCGGCAAGCGCCTTACCATTTCCCGCTCTTCATCATTCAACTCCCCCCACGATCTTAGGCGGCCCTCGCAACGCGGACATCGATTACCGGAATTCATATCTCACTCAACGGGACATTATGTTGTCGTACGCCTGACGAATTTGCTTCATGCGGCTGATCAGATCATTCTCAAGCTGTTCCGCCGTTTCATAGCCAAGCCGCCGCGCGATATCAGCAAACGCTGCGGATTCGCGCGCAGGAACAGTTGCCGAGCGCCCGACGATCAAGCGTAGTTGATGATCCACCGATCGCAACAGCCCGTAACCTGCAAACATCCTGGCAAAATTCTCTTCATCGATCGATTTCGAGTCCAGCAGCCGCGTTAGGATTTGCGGCGTAGTTCGATCCTCACCATCATCGGGCAGGTTATCGCGCAACTGCAAGTAGCGCGCGGCAAAATATACATCGAGCATTCCGCCGATGCCGTGCTTGATGTTGAGACCTGAATGGCGGCGCGACACTTTCTCTTTTTGCAAACGGTCGCGCACGCGGCGCGTCTCAGTGAGTAAATGACCCGCAGCAACATCTCGAGCTAATTCGTGAATTCGCCGGCGGGCGGTTGTTTCGATCGCGCGTGCAAAGGCTAAGTCTCCGGCGACCGCTCGCAGCTTCACGTACGCGAGCCACTCCCAAATCCCCGCGCGCTTTTCAATGTAGTTAACGAAGGACGCAGAACTGATCGCCAGCGGCCCCTTCTGTCCATCCGGCCGCAGGCGAAGATCGACGCGATAAAGAAAGCCGTCGCGAGTGATACTGGACAAGGCGGTAACGAAGTACTCCGTCAGCCGGGCATACGCTTCTTCCTGGGTGAGACCGGGAACGGGCGAATGTGGCGCGGCGTCGTAAACGATCACCAGATCCAGATCAGAACCGTAGTCCATGCCGCCGCTGCCGAAGCGACCCAGTGCCAGCACCGCAACGCGTGGATCAGTTGTCAGGGTTCCATAACGGCGTTCAAGTTCCCGTTGCGCGATCAGGAGCGATGCGTTCACCGAGGCCTTCGCCAGGTCAGTCAGCAGCTTGTTGATTTGCGGAAGGTTCAGCGCACCGGCCGCATCCTGGGCGGCGATCTCGATCAGCAACTGTGACCACTTCAGCCGCACAGCCGCCAGCTCGGCGCCAAATGTAATTTCGTTCGCGATTTCGTCCATCAGTTCGCGTTGATAATCACGCCCAGGCAGGATTTCGGCGCTGACCGGCAATGCGTGAATCAATGAAGGACGGCTCGCAATCATGTCGCCGAAAAATTCTGATGCGTCACAAAGATGAATGAGCGACGCCAACTGCTCCGGATTTATGGCGTTCGTGTCATCGTCCTTTTCCAGCCCGGCGGCGATGCGATTCGCAAACGATATTGCCCGGGTTGGATTGGCGCCTGCCCTTGCCTCTCGCTCTATGAGCGCTGAGTTTTGGGAAATCCAGGATTCATTACGGTCACGTCCGTCCGTTTTCCTGCTGAACATCCTGGCGGCCGTGCGCGCGGATTCGGCGATCGTATCAGCTACGGAACGGTCTATTACGGCACGTCGCGGAACCGGAACAGCGTTAGCCCGGTCACGGCCAAACACGCGATCGAACACCGCGCTAACACTGTTAGTGTGCATCTCCAGCGCGCTGTCAAAATCCCCAAGCGCGCCGGCGCCGGAAAAATTCATTCGTCGCGCAACAAGTTCGCGCCGCGACTGCTCGACAGGCACCGAGTGAGTTTGCAGTCCATGCTCCATTTGCAAACGATGTTCGAGTGCGCGCAGGAAGTGATACGCATCCGACAGTTGCGAGTGGTCGCGCTCGCTGATCAGTCTTCGTTCGGAAAGGCGGCCGAGAGTGACCAGAGTGTGAGGTGTGCGCAGCCACGGATCGTCGCCGCCGAAAGCAAGTTGCAACGCCTGCGCGATGAACTCGATTTCGCGGATTCCGCCGCGGCCCAGCTTTACGTTGTATCTTTTTTCTTCACGCTCGCGTTGTCGATCGATCTTGTTTTTCGCCGTGCGTACATTGGCGAGAGCGTCGGCCACGCTTATATCGGATCGATACACGCGATCTGCCGTCAGGTGCGCGAATCGCGAAAAAAGTTTCGCTGAGCCGGCCGCCGATCGCGCACGAATCAGTGCCTGCAACTCCCAATCCTCGGCGGCGCCCTGGTAGTAGCTGACGGCCTCGCGCACCGAACAAGCTAACGCTCCTTCACGTCCATGAGGACGCAGGCGCGCGTCGATGCGATATGACGCGCCTTCGCCCGTCGGCGCGCCAACCAATCGCAGCAAACGCTCGGCCAGCTTGATGAAGTATTCGCGATTGCTGGTTTGCGCTCGCGAACCATGATGCGAGGTAAATCCTTCGTCTGAAAACAGGAACACGAGGTCAATGTCCGACGCATAATTCAGCTCAACAGATCCAAGCTTGCCCAGCGCCACGACGCTGAATTCCGCGCTGGATATTCGTCCCTGTTCATCGATTGCTTGCGGAGAGCCATAACGATTATCAAGTTCCTGCCGGCACAGCTTCAGAGCGTATTCCAGGACCGTATCGGCCAAACTCGACAACTCATCGGTGGTTTCCACGATCGTCCGCGTGCGCCGGATGTCGTGCAGATACGTGCGCAGCAACTCACGGCGCCGAAAGCGTGCCAGCATGACGTGTGGATCGAGCTGAGAGTTGATGAGCGCAAAGCGGCCCAGAGACTCGCTCAGCTCTTCGCCCGTGCGTACGCGAGTGATGGCCCGCTCGCGTTGCAGCCAGATGACGTAATCCGGATTGTTCTCGATCGTGGTTGCCAGCAGAGGACTCCAGGCAGCCAGCGTCAGGACATCTGACAACAACGCGGGATCGCGCAGGAATATTCGTTCCAGCGATTTGTGTTCGCTGACTAACTGTTCGAAGAGGAGTTGCGGAGAACGCGGATCGGGTAACTGGGCTAATAACCGGTTAACAGTCTCGCCAAGCTGCGTCACGTGAATATATTACGCGGCGGATCGCGGTTACGGAACCGGTTGCGACAGCGGCTAGGAGTGGTGGTGCACTTTGAGAGCAACCGTGAACTTTATGCCGGGAGCGCGGACGTCCCGTCCGCAACGCGCGCCGACAGGCGCGAAGTATTTGTTAATGAGATAAGATCATTTTCGCGCTTCGCGCTCAATGCGGACGAGACGTCCGCGTTCCCAGCAAAATGAGGCTTCCTAATTCTAAAACTGCATCAGTAACTCCGCCGGGTAATGGCTGAAGTGTCACCCGCTTGCTATCCGGACCAGTCGGGATTCTGTGCCAATTCTCTGCTTCCAAAAAAGACAGCGACACCCGCGTGCCGCTGCCAAGTGAGATCAAATGAAGGGTAGTGATGCAGTTTGATTTTTCTGCGTGTCTCATTCACACGGTGGCTTCAGCCCGGTGGTTAGCAGTAGTTTAAATATGAAGAACCGTTTCAACGGTTTTCCTTTCGTAGTTTTGGCGAAAGCCGTTGAAACGGCTGCCGGGTTGCATGGTGCTGTCGATCACCGGGCTGAAGCCGCGGTGTGAATGAAAGGCGAAACTGCACCAGCACCCAAATGAATTTCCTCTCCCAAAGGAAGAGGGAGAATTCTAAACGTCGTAATACATCGCGAACTCGAGCGGATGCGGCCGCAGGCGCAACGGTTGAATCTCGCGTTCACGCTTGTATTCGATCCAGCGATCGATCATGCGTTGCGAGAACACATCACCCTTGAGCAGGAATTCGTAATCATTCTCCAACGCGTTTAGCGACGCATCGAGTGAGCCAGGCAAACTCGGAACATCCTTGAGTTCCTCCGGAGAAAGATCATAGATGTCTTTATCCAGCGGCGGACCGGGATCGATCCGATTCTGAATTCCATCGATGCCGGCCATCAACATTGCTGAGAAAGCAAGATAAGGATTGCACGACGGATCAGGCGGACGAAATTCCAGACGTTTCAGTTTCGGATTCGTCGAAAACATTGGAATACGAATCGCCGCCGAACGATTGCGGGCTGAGTAAGCCAGATTGACCGGCGCTTCGAATCCGGGAACCAACCGCTTGTAACTGTTTGTCGTGGGCGCGGCAAAAGCGGCAATCGCGGGCGCATGCCGGAGCAAACCGCCGATGTAATGCAAAGCTGTTTCTGATAATCCCGCGTAGCCGTCGCCGGCAAACAAAGGCTTGTTTCCCTTCCACAGAGATTGATGGCAGTGCATGCCCGAACCATTGTCGCCAAACAACGGCTTGGGCATGAAGGTCGCAGTCTTGCCGTGTTTGCGCGCCGTGTTCTTGACCACGTATTTAAAAATTTGCAGGTTGTCAGCGGTGCCTAGCAGTGTCGAGTACCGAAAATCGATTTCACACTGGCCGGCGGTCGCTACTTCGTGGTGATGACACTCGACGCTGATGCCACAGTCGGCGAGCGTCAGCGAGATTTCAGATCGAATGTCAATCAAGGTGTCCGTAGGAGCGACCGGCACATAGCCTTCTTTAGCTCGAATGCGATGCCCAAGGTTGGGTCCTGACTCGGTTGTCCCGCGTCCACTGTTCCAATGACCTTCGTCCGAGTCGATTGCATAGCCGGCTTCGCTTTGTTCGTTGTAGTAATGAACACTGTCGAAAATGAAAAACTCAGCTTCCGGGCCAAAGTTTGCGATGTCCGCGATGCCGGTGCTCTTAAGATAACTCTCAGCGCGCACAGCCGCGGCGCGCGGATCGAAGGTGTAACTCTGTCGCGAAATAGGATCGACCGCATTCGAGACTATGCATAACGTGGGCTCGGCTGAAAATGGATCCATCCAGAAGCGCGTCGCATCGGGAACCATCAACATGTCTGATTCGTGAATCGCCGCCCACCCACGAATCGACGATGCGTCAAAACCAAATCCATCTTCGAACGAATCTTCGTTCAGCTCGCCGATGGGAAAAGTGAGGTGTTGCCAGGATCCGGGCAGATCGGTGAATCGAGTGGAAATAAACTTGGCGCCTTGTTCCGAGGCGTACTTCAACACAGATTTAGCGTTCATTTGATCTCCTGTAGAAAAAAGTGAGTGATGCTGGTGACCTTCGCCCCGAAGAGTTGATTTGGTGCGAAGCCTTTGTGGATCGGATCGGTCTGCGGAGCGCGAAAAGCGTCATGAACCGCGCAAGCAAAAACAGGCATTATAGTCGCGCGCGATGATCTGTCAAGCTCTTTTCAAGAAATTTGTTTGCAGGTAAGACGCGTTCAGCCGCCGCGGATCGATCCCCAGCGTCATGATTTCCGAATTTATGCAGGATAACGACGATTTGCGCTGAAAAGCAGAACGCATTCAATCGGCGACGAGTAATCATTCCGTCACAAAAAAGTGATAGACCGACCTCGCGTTTTCTGTTACATTTTGCGATTAAGCGTACCATCCTAAGAATATCCGCAATTTGGCCGGAAATCTGCAGCCAAGCCGGTTGCTGAGGCTGACTTAATGCTTATCAAGGGCGCAGGCCGGGAGACCGCTAGTTGACCACCGCGATCGAACAGACAGTCGAAACCTACGGGATCGAAAACTGGGGCGCAGGTTACTTTGATGTAAATCGCAAAGGCAACCTGGTCGTGCGCCCGGCAGAGGGCGATCCGCGATCGGCTGACCTTAAAGAAATCATTGAAGACCTCGCAGGTCGCGGCATTACGGCGCCCATTCTGTTGCGCTTTCCGCAGTTGGTGGCCGCTCAGGTAAGAAAGCTGCAACGTGCTTTCAGCAAATCGATTCGCGAATTCGAATATCAGGGCGCGCACATGTGTGTCTATCCCATGAAGGTGAATCAACAGCGCCCCGTCGTCGAAGAATACCTGCGCGAAGGATCGCGTTACGACTTTGGCTTGGAGGCCGGATCGAAGGCCGAGCTTTACGTCGCGATGGCCCTCGAGCAATCGTCCGATAGTCTGCTGGTCTTAAATGGATTCAAAGATGAAGAGTTCATTCAATTGGCTTTTGCCGGCGCCAAGTCCGGCAAGCGCGTCGTCATCGTTATCGAGAAATTGAGCGAACTGGATCACATCCTGCGCATTGCTGAAACTCATGAAGGCAATCCGCCGATGATCGGCATGCGCGTCAAGCTTTATTCGAAAGGCTCGGGACGCTGGGAGAAATCAGGAGGTGAAGCCGCCAAGTTCGGATTGACTACCACGGAATTGCTGGAAGTCATCAATCGCCTTAAAGACGCCGGCCGCATCGACATGCTGCGACTGCTTCACTTTCACATTGGTTCGCAACTCACCGACATCAAGCGCATCAAGAATGCGATGAAGGAAGCGGCGCGCGTCTATGCGAAAGTTCATCAGATGAAAGTGCCGATCGACCTGCTTGACGTTGGCGGCGGCATGGCCGTTGATTATGACGGATCGAAAACCGCTTTTGATTCATCGGCGAACTACAGCGCGCAGGAGTTTGCCAACGACGTCATCTACACAATCAAACAGGTCTGCGACGATGAAAACGTTCCGCATCCGACCATCATTCAGGAATCGGGCCGCTTTCTTTCGGCTTATCACGCGATTCTGGTAACGAACGTCCTGGAAGAAATCGAAACGGTGGTCGAGGACATTACTCCAATCGAGATTGATGAAGACGATCCGCAAGTCGTGATCGAGCTGGGCGATCTGCGCGAAACGATCACGATCAAAAATTATCGCGAGTACTATCACGACGCGCTCGAGCATCGCGAAGAATTAT
>QHXH01000017.1:16847-17044 GCA_003222855.1 Acidobacteriota bacterium | reverse complement strand
CGACAGATTCACAACCGGCTGGTAGAACGTTACAAACTCGTCGTTATCGATCGCTTGCCGAAGGCTTGTCTCAAGAGCCAGCCGATTGCGGGCCAATGCATTCATGTCTGGGGCGTAAAACTGATAGTTGTTGCCACCTAGTGTCTTTGCTCGATAAAGAGCGGCGCCGGCGTTCTGCAAAATAGTCGTGGCCGTGT
>QHXH01000017.1:0-16817 GCA_003222855.1 Acidobacteriota bacterium | reverse complement strand
TCCTGGCGCGCCACAAAAAAAGACTTCTTCAACGAATCCAATATTGAAACAGACACTTTTTCGACCGCGGCCGGTTCGCGCGAGTCGGTTAACAAAACTGCGAACTCAGGTCCCTCAAAGCGAGCGACTGTATCATTGCCACCTGCGCAGCCTCGGAGCCGGGCGGCGACTTTCTTCAGCAATTGATCTCCCGCTGCGTGGCCGAGCGTGTCGTTGATATTCTTGAACCGATCCAGGCAAATCAATATAACGCCAACGATTCTGTCTTTGCCGCTCGAACTCGCAATCACCTTTTCATATCGATGCACAAAGAGCGCTCGGTTAGGAAGGTCGGTGAGTCTGTCGTAATAAGCGAGATGCTCGATTTCAGCGGTCCGTTCGTTAACCATCTCTTCCAGATGGCTTTCATATCGCCGCTTTTCATCAAGCAATCGCTGGTGAGAAAGCGCGCGACTGACAGCAGCTTCAATGTGCGGGAGATCGAACGGTTTCGTAATGTAATCAAACGCGCCGGCCCGCATCGCTTCGATAGCGTAATCGATTGTCTGCTGGCCACTCACCATTATCACAACAGTATCCGGATGCTCGCTGAGAATGGTGGGAACGAATTCCAGCCCGCTGATCCCGCTCATGTTTATGTCACTAATAACCAAATCGAAGTGGCTTGAGGCCAGCAATTCAAGCGCCGCTTCAGCGGACTCGGCAGCGGTGCAGTCGTTCTCACCACCCAACAATCGAGTCAGAAGATTTCGCATCTGCTCATCATCGTCGATGATGAGGAGCGTAGGCTTATGTTTGCCGGATTCACCCATGATTTTTTTAAATGGAAGAAACGACGCTTAATTGCCGATCCTGCCTGGATGGTTGGCCGAAGGACGGATCTTCCTGATTAAGTTCATCGTCTAAAGCTGCCAGATGACTGATCTCGCTCAACCGATCGCGCAAGCGATCATTCATCATCTCCAGATTGTGGCGAGTCTTAATCGTTTCGAAGTGTTCGAGCGCCCGGACGACGGTTAGGGTCAGCTCGTCGTTGTCCCACGGTTTCGTCACATATTTGTAGACCTGTCCGCTGTTGATCGCCTCGATTAGCGTACCGATGTCCGTATAGCCAGTCAGCAGAATGCGAACCATGTGCGGCCGCAGTGAAACGGTTCTCTGCACCAATTCGATTCCTGTCATTTCCGGCATTCGCTGATCTGAAATCAATAACGCCACATCGTGTTGCTCCAGGAGGGCCAGTGCCTCAGCTCCGGACTCAGCCGTCAAGACGTTGTAGCTACCCCGGAACAACCTTTCCAGCGCCCGTAGATTTTCAGATTCATCATCGACTATCAGGATCTTATGACTCATTTTTCAGACTCCTATCCTTGTTGTGATCGTTACCGTTAGTTAGTTCAAGATGCACCGGCAATGACACCTTGAAAGATGTGCCTTCTCCGAGGACGCTTTCTACGGTCAGGGTTCCTCTGTGCCGGGCGACGATGCCGTGAGAGATAGACAACCCAAGTCCGGTGCCCTCGCCGACCGGTTTGGTTGTAAAGAACGGATCAAAGATCTTCTTCAGGTGCTCAGGCGCGATTCCTTTACCCGTATCGCTAACGCAAACTGATACTGTTTCCTGGTCACATTCAGTCTTAATGCGCACCTCGCCCCGGGCATCTCCGATAGCCTGGGCGGCGTTGGCCAGCAGATTCATCCAGACCTGATTTAGCTGGCCGGCGTAGCAATTGATCAGCGGCAGGTTTCCATAGTCGCGACGTAAAGTGATCAAGGGAGACGAGTAATATTTCGAAAGCAGACGAATTGTAGACTCGATGCTTTCGTGCAGGTCGACTTGTTTGAATTCGGCTTCATCAAGGCGTGAGAAAAGACGTAAGTTCTGAACTATATCTCTAATGCGCTCGGCGCCATTGTATGAATCCGCAGCGATCGAAGTCAGATCCGCCAGCACGTTTTCATAGTCAGTTTTGGACTTCACCGCTTCAATGCGCTCCGCGTCCGAGTCATTTAGTGAAACCTGCTCGTAACTCAAGAGAATCTCTTCGACGCGCGCGACGTATTTAGGCAGTATCGTCATGTTGCTGAAAATGAAGCCCGCCGGATTATTCAGTTCGTGCGCGACTCCGGCTGCCAGTTGACCTAACGAAGCCATCTTTTCACTATGAACAAGTTGAGCCTGAATACGTTCCAGCTCAGTCTTTTGGCGTGCGAGTTCAATGTTGCGGTTCTCCAAATCTTCCTTATAGCGCCGCGCATTACGCAACAGCGTTCGTCTTTCGAGGGCACGCTGAACGCAAAGCTCGAGGACATCCAATTCGCATGGCTTTACCAGGTAGTCGTAAGCACCCATTCTGATGGCGTCGATTACTCGCTGAGTGCGATCGATGCCCGAGGCGATGATTACTGCCGTATCTCGATATAGCTCATTAATCTTCCGAAGGAGTTCGATACCTCCGATGCCCGGCATTTGAATGTCGGTGATGACCAGCGCGAATTGTTTCTGCTGCAGCCGGTCGAGAGCTTCCTGCGCATTTGCCGCTGTTTCGCATGAATATCGTTCCGCGAGGCACTTAGCAAAGAGATTGCGCACCGGCTCTTCATCATCGACTATCAACAATCGATGATCGTGTTCTTCGACGTAGGTGTGATCTACCGAAGGGATAGCTCGAGAATCTGTTACCAGACTTGCCAACATAGTGAGTATTCGCTTTAGTTTCGGTCCAGTACCTCGCGCACCTTCCTGGCCAGCGAGTCCGGAGCGAATGGCTTTTGAATGAAGTTTGCCGATTGGTCCAACACGCCCTGATGAACGATCGCGTCGTCTGTGTATCCTGACATAAACAGCACCCGAGTCTCGGGCCGGCTCTCGAGCACTCGCCCCGCTACTTCGCCCCCACTCATTGCGGGCATAATTACATCGGTCAAAAGAAGTTGAATCGATCCCTGATGTTGCCGGGATAATGAAAGCGCCTCGTCACCATTAGCCGCATCGAGGACTTGATAGCCGTACATGCTGAGGGTTTGGTGGGCCAGCTTTCTGAGCATTTCCTCGTCTTCAACCAGCAGGATGGTTTCGGTGCCGCGAAGCGTGTGATCGAGATCCGAAGTGCGCTTGTACACCTGTGCTCCTTCATCGACTCGCGGCAAATAGATCTTGAAAGTCGTTCCCCTGCCCAACTCGCTGTAGACCCAAATGTTCCCGCCGGACTGCATAACAATTCCGTAGACGGTTGAGAGGCCGAGCCCTGTACCTTTTCCGAGTTCTTTGGTCGTGAAGAAAGGTTCGAATATTCGCGCCTGAGTCCGTTGGTCCATGCCGCGCCCGGTGTCGCTCACGGCCAACATCACATGAGGGCCGGCTTGTGCGCCAACGTGATGCTTCACGTATTCTTCATCCAGATAAACATTGTCAGTTTCGATTGTCAGCTTGCCTCCGTGCGGCATTGAATCGCGAGCATTGACCACCAGATTCAAAATGATCTGCTCAACCTGTCCGGGATCTGCTTTGACACTGCCCAACGCCGGTTCCAGCACGGCACGCAGATCAATATGTTCTCCGATGAGCCGTCGAAGCATCTTCTCCATGTCCGACACAACGGAATCCAGATTGAGGATCTTTGGTTGCAGCACTTGCCGGCGGCTAAACGCCAGGAGCTGGCGGGTCAATGAAGTCGCCCGATCGCCGGCTTTCTTTATCTCCTTGAGATTTCCGAGCAACGGGTCTTCAGCTTGCAGACCACGCATTGCCAGCGAGCAGAAACCATTGATGACGGTAAGCAGGTTGTTGAAATCATGAGCAATCCCGCCGGCTAATTGGCCGATACCTTCAAGTTTCTGCGATTGCCGTAATTGCTCTGCTGTTTCGCGTAACGCGTCTTCGGCCCGCTTGCGCTCTGTAATGTCATTCGCCAGGACGAGTTTCGCGTTTCTTCCGGCAAAGTCCAGGGGATGTGAGATTATTTCAACATCAACTACGGTCCCGTCTTTCTTCCGATGTTTCCACGTCCCGGCAAGATTGAGTCCACTTTCAGCGGAAAGGTTATCGAGAAGAACCGCTATGTCTGCTTCTGATCGGATATCCTTGATGGTCATCGAGAGGAATTCTTCGCGCGAATATCCATAGTGAATGACCGCTGCTCCGTTGACAGCAAGAAATTCAAGTGTGTCACGATCGTAAACCCACATTGCCTGCGGATTACTTTCAAAGAGCAGCCGGTAACGCTCTTCAGCGTCGCGCAAAGCCTGCTCAGTTCGTTTGCGCTCGGTAATGTCCGTGGCTACGCCGAGGATGTGCAAGCCATTATTCCCCGGCAACGCCAGGGGCACTTTTATAGTTTGGAAAAGCCGTGTCTCGCCGGTCCTCGGGTTGGTAAGCTCTTCTTCCGGTATGAACTTCGGTTTCAAAGTATTGAGTACTTCCTGATCATCCTGAACGAAGGTCTGAATCTCTTTGTGATAGCCATTAAGATCGGCTTCCGTCTTACCAAGGATCGCCTGAGTTGATCTCCCGTAGGCTAGCTCGACAGCTTTATTAACGAGGGTGAAGCGGCCGTCGGAATCCTTTACGAAAATTGGATTTGGGCTCGTTTCCACGACTGCTTTCAAGAATTCTCGTTGGGCATCCAGCTCAGCGGTTCTTGCTTGAACGCGCGCTTCCAACTCGTCATGAGCGAGTTGCAGCCCCTCTCGCGCAATGCGTCGTTCCTCAACGTTACGCAGTGAGCCTTTGATGAGCAGACCGGCCCCACAGATAAAAAAGCAGATCGCCGTATTAAGCGCCATGGGTATGGACCGTCCGCCGTACATCAACGGAGCGCCGTATAAATATCCGAGAGAGAAGGCCAGACCGATGAACGTGACTACGACCGACAACCCATGTCCGGCACTATGTGCCCAACGCGTCTTTGGCCAGGTGAAGAGAACTAACGACGTGCCCAACAACAGCAATGTAATAGCTGTAAGGAACGCCATCTTACCGCTACGCGCCAGACCTAACTGTTCTGCAGGAAAACGAAAGAGCCAATGGTCGATCCGGAACCCGAGCGAGGTCAGGTACCAACTCAAGTGCGCAATTACTAACACGACGCCGAGGGCAACAGCCGCCCTGACAAGATAAACAAGCCTGGGCCATCTACCGCCGATAATGGCGAGACAAGCGCCGAATAAGAGAAAAACAAGCGCCGTGTTTGGAGCCATGGGAACATAAGCTGAGCGAATTCCTTTGAGAGTCGTCGCGTTGATTAACCAACCAATCAATGCGCCTGCACCGATCAGCATTACAAGTACACCGCAAGCCTGTGAGATCCGCCGATATCTATCCAACGGCCACGCGCTAAATCTCATTCGCTTTACTCCGAGGGTAAGGAAAGGGCAATCCGTTCAGGGGGTAGCTAAGCGAGTTACTTCTGTGAATAACTCCCTCAAATTCATTTTGATAACCGGATGGGCCTCGGTCAATAGGGGATCCTCGGACGAATGTTACGATTCAATGGCGATTTAGGATAACAGTAATGTGACTGTCGAAATTTGTCACTCGATCAGGGTATTTTGGGTCAGAAAGGATGGGCGTCACCAGAGGATTGAAGCTAATTCGGCAAACCACTGGACAATGCAAACCAATCAGAAGGCGCGGAGACGCATATGGCCGTCCGCGCTCTTCTTCTTATTTCGGCGCTGACTCGTCATTCTTGTCGTATCGCGCGGCGAAGTGATTGAGGGATGCGAGATCTGTCAGCGGCAAATGGTGTTCGGAACTTGCTGTTGAATTTCAGCGCGACGTACGGCGTGCCATCGTTTAGATCGATTACCAGAATAGCTTCTTCGATCGTGCAGGAATGCGCCATGCAACCACGCATCACGATTGTGTCGCCGTCTTTTTCGATCGGCGTCTCAACCTGCATTCGATCAGTGAAAGCTTTGTAATTCGATCTTGTAATCGCCAGTCTCATCAAGGTTGTCATCGAAAACTACGCCGCCGGGTTGGGTTTCCTGTTTGCCGGAAGGAGAGATGACTGTGCCGTGCGTTCCTCCACGCGCATCGATTTCCACGCGCATGTGTTGGCCCGCGCCGGCGCGCAGCACAAACCAGGCGCTGTCTCGCATGCCGCGAAGATAGCCCGTCGCACGTGCGACGGTGGCGCCATGCGCAAACACGATTCGCTGTGGAGCCCGCTCACTTTGTGCGGATACATTGACAAATGCGACGACAAGTACAAACAAAAAGAGCAGGAGTCGTTTCGGTTTCATCGGGGATTCCTCGGCATAGAAGACCCTGCAGAATTCAAGTTGCGATCGGGTCAGAAGCCGTTACAGAACCGCTTGCGCCAGCAAGCGGGTGCAACATTAACTTGAAACCTGGACCCGGTCGCTAGCGCTCCCGGTTCTGTACCAATAAGCAAGGACGCAACTTACCCAGTTGCCCTTGCTTACGCTCAGGCTTCTGAGACGGGTTACCTGTAACTAATGATCACGCGCTCAATCGTTGGCGGCAGCTCATGCATCTCGCTGCGCGCAAAGCCGGCGTTCTGAAGCATTCGCTCCAGCTCGGCGAACGTGTATGCGTCGCCGCTGGGCGTGCCGCCGAGCATTTGCATGCTGAATGCGGCGGCTTGCGGTGGTGTCACTCGATCGTCGTTAGGAACGAATTCCAGGGCCACGGCGCGTCCGCCATCAGCCAGAGCCGCATGAACTTTTCGCAGCAACGTCTCGCACGTCTCTTTGTCGAAGTGATGCAGGAAATTTGTCAGCAGCACCAGATCGTAACCGGTTCCATAATCAACATCGAAGGCGCTGCCGGGTTTCGTCTGATAACGATCGGCGACACCGGCGGCCTGCGCGTTTTCTTTCGCCACGTCGAGCACCCTGGGCCAGTCGACCGCAGTAACTTCAACCTGGGGATTCTGCTTTGCGAAAGCCAAACCATAAAGACCATGTCCGGCCGCGATGTCGAGCACACGGAGCTTCTGATCTTTTGTGGGATCGACCAGTTGGGCCATCAACTGCGCAGGCATGGCCATCATCGGCGCCATCGCGCGAGCAAAATCCACCCACATCGGATGCTCAGGCTCGACCGACGAAGGGCCGGCGCAACCGCCTTTGCGCACCGACTCAGTCAGTCGATCAAAGTTGTCCATGACGTTAGGCGACAGGATGAATCCAGTTACCCCGCCCATATAGGCCGGCGAGCGTTTGTCGAGAAACATCGCCGAATCCGCGGTTAATTCGTAATTGTCCCCTTGCTTGGTTAAGAAACCGATGATGGTGAGAAAGTCGCAAAGGATACGCGTGCCGCGTTCGGAGGCGTCACAGCGTTCGGCAATTGCTTTCGCAGTGGTGTTGCCTTCACCGATCGCGGTGAACAGTTCGAGTTCGATCGCCGCTTTGATTGCCTGGGTTCGTTGATACGCATTGAAGGTGTCGAATAATAGCGCCGGCGTTGGCTGTCTTCCGGTTTGAGCTTCTGGAGCCATGAGTATTTCCTTTCGATTGTGAATTAGTATTTAGGGCAAGCGAAAGCCTACTAGATGCGATGAGAAAAAGTCTAACCCGCCGCTCCCCAGTACATGCGATCTCATCCCTAGGCATGAAATGTTTATAGATATCAGTCACCCTGTTTCTTTGAGACTCCGCAGGAGCGGCATGAATACCGATTCGTCTCTTCAACATATCGCTCCTGCGGAGCTAAGTAGCTCTTTCGCGCGCGACGGCTATAAATATTGGGCCCCTACGGAGCCTTTTTTGTTGAGTTGCTCAGTTCAGTCTAATAGAAACCGGTTGGGCCAAGCCTTCAATCGTGAGCGTAAGATTCTTTGGCGATGACACCGGATCTTTCTTTGGTGATAAAAAAATCAACAATCCCTGACGCTTGGCTTCGGCGTGGTTAACAGGGTCCTTCAAATTGAACTCGTAGGCGCGAAATTCTTTCTCGAAAGTGTTTCGGGAATTCGGATTGTAAGCAAAAACACCGTTCGCTTTTAGAATCCGCGAGATTGCCTGCTTGGCTGAGATCAATTTCCAAGTGATATCTGCCCCGTCCTGTAAACGAAACTTTAGTTTCCTGATTTCAACCGCGTCGCCGCTGTTGTGAACAATCTCGAGCCGCACGGGCAAGAGGCCGGCCAATTGCAAATTCGATTCAAATAGTTCCTGGGTCTCTTCGTCCGTCAACAAAGGCGAAGCACGAAACGAAAGCGAGCCGACGTTTGCGCTCGCAGCTGAAGCGGGCATCGCAGGAAGTTTGCTAACGGGCTTTACCTTGAAAAGCGAGCCGCTGCACGAGGCGCTAAAGAGAAGAACGAACAGCACGAAGCCGAGTAAAGCTGCCGTTCTTAATTTGATTAACGTACCAGGCTCGATGAATGCTGAAAACCATGATCGCTTGTTTTGCATTCTTTGTGCCTCGGGGTTTTGGGTGGTGCTCTGACTTGAGAATCGGCTAACGCGGACTGAACCACGAAATAACACGAACGAACAGAAGAATCTATTCTTTGTGATGTTTCGTGTGTTTTCGTGGACAGTTGTTATTTCTCGCGGCGTTGGCGCGCAGAAATCTTTGAAACTCCGCGAATAGTGACACGAGTCATTAACTCGCGATTTGAATCGGTTCGGTAGTTGCGGTCATGCTCGAGCCGATGTGATGAAGCTGGGTCGCGTCGATCATGTTCAGGCCGTGATCGCGCACCGTCTTAAATCCGGGAAGAATTTCGTCGATCGGCGCGCGCATGACGCCTTTGCTCCGCTTGTAACCAGTGAAATCCAGATAGAGATGCTTGCGCATGAACCGATCAGGCACGCCGGCAAATCGATAAAGCGGATACTTGATGCCGTTACCAAACAGCTTGCGACCGAGTCCATAGTAATACAGCGGCACGCCCAACGAGAATTTCATATTCGCGGAGGTCCCGCCGTGCCAGAAGTGCAGATTGTATTTCCAGCAGGTGTAGAAAAATTCCCATTGCAGATCGGTCATCTCGATCAACTTGGCGCTGTCCTTCTTCTGCATGCGCGTGTTCTCGAGCGGGACGAAGAAAGTGGGAACGAACGTCCCCTTGGCGTCGCGCAGCTCGTAGAGCAGGTTGAGCGACTCTTTGGTGTCGGCGTCAGTTTCGCCCGGCAAGCCGATGATAAAAGTGCAGAACGGAAACCAATTGTGCTTGTTTAGGGTTTCCATCCCTTTCAAAACAACGTCGCGCCATTGACCAGCCTTGTAAGGATAAGCTTTGCCCTTCATGAAAATATCGAAGAGGCGCGGGCTCCCCGTTTCGAGGCCGATGATCGGATCGGTCATGCGCTGATCGGGATCGGTTGATTCCTTGTGCTGCACATGCGAGAAGGGAACGATCAGCGGTGTCAATCGTTCGACGATCGATGGATCTTTCACGACCGGCGCCATGGTGATGTGCGACATCTGGAGCGTTTCGATTCCGGGAACGCTCTTCACGTTGCGCAGCATCGTCTCGAGTGCGGGAATGTTCGTCTCGAAATTCGAGGCTTGCTCGTAGAGGAACATGTCCTCAGTCGCCAGCATAATTTCGGTCGCGCCCTCGCGAGCGTTGACGCGCACGCTCTCCATGATGTGCGCGAGCGGAAACGAGCGGCCAACTTTAGTCGCCGGTCCGCAGAACTGGCACCCGCGCCCGCAACCGCGCGTGATCTCAACGACGCCGAAAGTCGAACGGTGCTTGACGACCGGAATCTCTTCAACGGTCGGCTGCATGTTCTTCGGAACTTTGATAATACGTTCTAGCGTGGGATCGCCGGCCATCATGCGCTTGAACAGATCGCTGAAGACGCGCTCGATCTCGCCGTCGATCAGGTAATCGACGTTGAATTCATCCAGCCGCTCGGCGCGCTCAAGTTGCCAGGCGCCGGGACCACCGATGACGATTTTTGGTCGATACTTCTTGATTACCGGGTGCGTGACGATTTTTAGAAATTCGGCCGCATTTAGTGGGATCAGGTTCTTGCCCGCGATCTTGGAATAGACATCCGTCGCGTAAGAAATGCCGAGCGGATTGTGCGCATGAATTGCGACGACCTTTGTTTCCGGACCGATGAATTTCTCTAAATTCTCAAGATAGCAAACGACCACGTCTTCTTCGGGATATTCGCGCAGCAGCAGGGTCTCGACCATGCGCAATCCGTTCGGCACGTATTTCGCGCGCCCATCCGGCCACGACTCGTTCACTAAAGAGGTGGGGTTAATCCATTTGTGTCCGTATTTCGCGGGAATAGTCGCCGACAGCATCTGTTGCCAAATGCTATGACGCCATTCACTCGCTTCACTGGAAGAAGCTGTGAGAACAATCTTTGGTGATCCCAACGAGGGCCTCCCTTAACTCAGGGAATCAAGACAGTAGCTATAACGCGGCGGATTCTAGCACCTGCCGCTTGCTGTGCCAAGCATAATGTCTGCAGGGTAAAATCTCGGTATATCGACTATGTACGCTATCGCTCTTCTGTGGTATAGTCCGCAAACCCGAAAGTGCGCAGCTGTTCAGTCGTTGTAACTGGCAACCAGCCTCCCGGCAGTCAGCAGGTTTTTCAATTCCAGCGGGGCGGCGTTACCGCCGCGAGTGAGAGTTCGCGATAACCATGAAGATTCTTTTATACAATCCGGACAACGGCGTGACTCGCAATTTCATGCCGCATCTTTGGATGTTTTTGCTGAAAGCGCTCACTCCTCCGGAACATGAAGTGCTGCTGATCGACGGCAATGCGAAACCTTTAAATGACGAACAGTTAATTGAGTACATCAAGCAGGAAAACATAGGCCTGGTAGGTATCGGCGCGATGACGCGCATGGTCGCCAAGGCATATCGAGTGGCAGACACGATCCGGGCCGCCGGCGTTCCGGTGGTCATGGGTGGGCCGCACGTTACTGAATTGCCCGATGAAGCCCTGGGCCGCGATGGCGGACCGAGACACTGTGATGCGGTGGCTTTGGGCGAAGCGGATGAGACCTGGCCGCAAATTGTCGAAGACGCGGTGCGTGGTCAGCTTAAAGAAATCTATAAGCCAGTCGATGATGCCGGAAAGGAACGAAAGCCGGCGCTGCAGCCGTATCCAAGAATTCCGTGGGAAGAAATGGAACTCGAGCAGTTCGACATGGTGCCGAAAGCCGTGCGTCCACTGCTTCGCCGCTATGGCAGTGGCTGGCGGTCATTGCATTTGGTTCCGATTGAATCTGGACGCGGTTGTCCTTATGGCTGCGAGTTCTGCACGGTCACCGGATTTTTTGGAGATTCGATCCGGTTTCGCAGCAACGAGAGCATCGTCGAAGAATTGCTGCGGCTAAAACGGCGGGCGCGAAAAGCGCGCGGCCAGGTGATGGTGTTCTTTATTGATGACAACTTTGCCATCAATATCAAGCGCACCAAAGCGCTATTGCGTGACATCATCGCCGCGAACGCTCAGTTGCCGTGGCTGGCACAAATCAGCGCGAATCTTTTGCGCGACGAAGAGCTCGTCGATCTTATGGCTGAGTCAGGGTGTCATTGGGTCTTTATCGGCATGGAATCGATCGATCCTGTTAATCTTGCCGATGTAAACAAGAGCTTCAATAAACCGGGCGAGTACGCAACGGTGCTCAATCGATTGGCCCAGCGCGGCATCTACGCCGTGACGTCTTTCATTTTTGGTCTGGACAATGACACGCCGGGCGTTGCCGATCGCACCCTCGAGCAAATTGAGTCGTGGCCCGCGGGACTTCCCGTTTTCGGCCAGCTCACTCCATTCCCGTCAACTCCGCTATACGAGCGTCTGAAGAAAGATGGCAGGCTGACGCGACCGAAACACTGGCTTGAGTTTGCGCCGTATCAGATGGCGAACACGCCTTTGAAAATGACCATTCCGCAAACTCAGGAAGAACTGACTAAAGCGTGGCTCGTTTCGTACAGCCTGGACAGAACTGAGCGCGCGCTTGAATCGTTGAGAGATAAACCGATTCACGATCGGGTGATGCACCTGACGATGCGCATTATGTTTCGCGGCATCTATTTTCCCCAACTGAACAAACGTGCGTGGTTTAAGGTGATCCTTAATAATAGACGCCCAATTTTCAGACTGGTACGCGAAGCCTTCGGAATTTGGCGCGCGTCGCGTCGAAGGGCATCTGTCATCTCACCCGCAACCGGCTAAATCCGTCGCGTCTTCATTTCTTCTGCAACACCATCATTCGTGGTATCGCCTGAAGATCTTTCCGGATCTCAAGCGTCGTCCATACCTCGCTATTAACGAGTCCGTGTATTTCGTGGTCTTGATTTATTCCAAATTCAAAAATTAAGTGACCGCCTGGGCGCAGATGCCCAGGCACATCGCGAATTAGCCGGCGAATAACGGAAAGACCGTCAGGCCCGGCGACGAGTGCCGACCTCGGTTCACGCCGGACCTCGCGCGGCAGCCGATCTATCTCGTCATCAGCAACGTAAGGCGGGTTGGAGACGATTAGATCGAACATGTCGTTGACAGAAATTGCCGCGAACAGATCAGCTTGAACCAGGCGCAATCGATCGGCGACACAATGTCGCGCGGCATTTCGCCGGGCGACATGTAACGCCCGTTCAGAAGTGTCGATCGCGATCGCGTGCGCCTGCTGAAATTCGTTGAGGATTGAAATTGCCAGACATCCTGATCCTGTGCCTATGTCGGCGAACGCCAATCGCGTGTCGGCGTGAACAAGTTCCAATACTGCTTCGACGATCAATTCGGTTTCGGGCCGGGGAATCAGGACATCGGGTGTGACTTCGAAATCGAGTTTGAAAAACTCCTGATGCCCGGTGATGTATTGCAGCGGTTCGCCCTCTGCGCGCCGAGCTACGAATTCTTCAAATTGTTTTAGTTGCTGCTCAGCAATCGCCGCTTCAGTATGCGCGACGATAAATGCACGGTCGCGCCCTATCACGTGACTCATGAGCAAGCCGGCATCGAGACGCGGCTCGTCTATGCCATTCGCCTGAAGCGTACGGGCAGCGTCGGTCAGGGCAGTGCCAATTGAGGCGGACATCTTCTCGTCGAATTTTGATAGTGCGGTCTGATGTCCGACAAGCTTTAGCTTGTCGAAGCCTGGCGACAAACTGAAGTTTGTCGGACACTGTTTTCAACCTGCGGCACTACCGTTTCTATTCGTCTATTGATCGCGCGCACATTCTATATTACGCTGGGCGACGAATCGTTATTGGTAGCACAAGTGAATAACCGGCGGCTGTAACGCAATTCGACAAATTGCGTTACAGTGCCGGAACGCACGCGCGATTACAACTTTACTCCGGGTAGCACGAAACGAATTTCGTTTCTCCCGTACGGACGGCGGAGCCCCGACTGAGTCGGGGTTTCGCAGTTCTCAGGGCAGAGCTGTAAAACTTTTTTAACAAAGGAGACCACTCCTAAAAAATGGGCGCCCTGACAAAAAGCCTGATCCTGTTTGCGCTGAATTGGATCGACGCGCAATTAACTCTTATTTGGGTTCGCGCAGGTGTCGCCGGTGAGGGCAATGGGCTGATGGGCGAACTGCTCAGGATCGGCGACGCTCCTTTTCTGCTGGTGAAACTCGCCATTGGCGCCTTTGCCGCTTACACCCTTTATAAATGTTCGCATCTGCCGCTGGCGCGGCGCGGTATGCAGCTGGTTCTCACAATCTACTGCGCGCTGATGATTGCTCATGCGGCAACGGGAATGTCGGCGCTAGGCTGGCACGAGCCGCTCGCCTTGATTACGTATATCACCAACGTTCCACATACGCTGCTCACGCTTTTCTCGTAACATCTCTTAACAATTAGTTAAAGACTGGAGCGCACGCGTCCCGCTTGCTGTAATTGGAATTGCGAGCAAAGGGACGACAATGTCGTATCTTGCAAGCGAGACGCTTGCCCTCCAGTCTGGAAGCGCCGGCCGCCACCACTCTGCAGAACATTTTGGAACCTTTCCGGCGAGTTAGCGGAACCGGAAGACCTCTCCGCGCGTTTTGCAAATGCGCGTTGCACAACCGTAAACTGGGGCGCGGCATCTCAGGATGGCGTTAGGAGAATTAGAATTATGTATAAATTAACAGCACGTCAGATTTTGGTGATTGCTTTTGTTTCGGCGCTCATGGCGGCGGTCACGGTGCTTGGCGTTCAGCAATTATCCGGCCATTTTCAACCGTTCGGATCGGCTGCCGTGGCCTCGCCACCCTCGCCTGTCGCCGACCCTTCGCTGGCAACCGATGAGCAGAATAATATCGATGTCTATAAAGCAACCGCACCTGGAGTGGTTTACATTCAGTCGACGACGACGGTGCGCGACTTCTTCGGCTTGTTCGCCGAGGCGAGAGAGGGCGCAGGTTCGGGATCAATCATCGATGAGCAAGGCGACATTCTTACCAACTATCACGTAATCGCAAATGCTGAGAAGTTAACCGTCAGTTTCGGCAGCGGAAAGAACTATCCAGCCAAGGTCGTGGGCAAAGATCCGGACACGGATTTGGCGGTGATCCGCTTGCTGCAACCGCCGAGAGAAGCGTTAACCGCCGTTCCGCTCGGCGATTCGGATAAACTAATCGTGGGCCAGAAAGTTTTGGCGATTGGTAATCCGTTCGGGCTCGATCGAACTTTGACCACCGGTGTCATCAGCGGACTGCAGCGGCCTATTCGCGCCGAGAATGGCAGACAAATTGAAGGCGCAATCCAAACCGACGCGTCGATCAATCCCGGCAATTCCGGTGGTCCATTGCTCGATTCACACGGCCGCATGATTGGCATCAACTCCCAGATTGAGTCACCTTCGGGTGCATCAGCCGGCGTCGGATTTGCTATCCCGGTGAATATTGCCAAACGGATCGTTCCGCAACTGGTGAGAAACGGTTCAGTGCAACGGCCGAGTCTGAGTATTACCAGCCGCGATGTGGAAGCACTCGGCAGACAGGCACAACTACCGGTCTCGGATGGAGTTTTGATCTGGACTGTGCGGACCGGGGGCGCTGCGGCCAACGCAGGCCTACGTGGACTGGCGCAGACTGAAGACGGCGTTGAACTCGGGGATATTATCGTCGCAATCGACGGCGAGAAAGTCTCGAACAACGATGATTTGTACCGCCTTTTGGATAAGCATCAAATCGGCGACACGGTGAATGTCGAAGTAATCAGGCGGGGCCGTCACACGACTGTCCCGGTGCGATTGACCGAGATGGTGCCGATGCCGCGTCGCGGATACGGCGAATAATTCGCGATTACCTTGAAAAAGAGAAAACGCGCGTCGTTAGATCGGCGCGCGTTTTCTGTTGTGTCAGAACCCGGAGCGGTAGCGATGGGATCCGAAAAGCAACTGTAAAAGAAATCGGAAGAGCAGACTGTGAGTTGAGTAATTGATCCGCTGGCTATCGCTCGCGGTTCTGTACTGGTTATCCTGGCGGCCAGGTCATCTCTCGTCCGCCCAGCACGTGCACGTGCAAATGAAAGACAGATTGGCCGGCGCCGCGTCCGGTATTTATTACTGTGCGGTAGCCTCCGCCTTCCGACAATCGATGGTCGTTGGCTACGCGGGCTGAGATTCTCAAAAGATGGCCCAGCAGCGATTCATCTTTTTGCGAAGCATCGTCGAGCGAGTCCATGTGCTCGCGAGGGATAACCAATAAGTGGGTCGGCGCCTGCGGATTCAGGTCGCGAATAACTATGCATCGTGGATCCTGATAAACCACGTCGGCAGCGGCAGTTCCCGCCAGGATTTTGCAAAAGAGGCAATCTGTCTCGGTCATATCGGGAATAATAACACAGAGTTTGGTGGTTCAGAGTTCAAGCTTCAGCTTGTTCTAATTGGAAAAGAGCAACCTGAAGGTTGAACTCTAAACACTTCGTCATAGCTCCGCGGCATCCTGGTGCTCGCTGGATAAAGGCGCCGTCACCGATTCGCGCATGCGTTCGATATCGGCGCCGACGTCTTTCAACTTCGTTTCGATCTTCTCGTAACCGCGGTCGATGTGATAGACGCGGTCGATTATAGTTTCTCCTTCAGCAACCAATCCGGCGAGCACCAGTGACGCGGAAGCGCGCAAGTCAGAAGCCTGCACGCGCGCTCCGATCAATCGGGTGGGCCCATCAACGATGGCCTTATCATGAGTCACCTGAATCCGAGCGCCCATACGCTGCAATTCCGAAGCATGCATGAACCGATTTTCGAAAATCGTTTCGGTGATCGCCGACCGCCCGTTCGCCTGTGTCATCAGGGTCATGAACTGTGCCTGCATGTCAGTCGGAAAGGCAGGATACGGTTCAGTCGTCAGATCGCTCGCATGTAAACCACGCGCCCCGCACCTCGCGTGCAGGGTGCTTTGATTGACTTCTTCGATCTCGACGCCAACTTCGCGCAACTTGCCGATGATGCGATTGCAGTGTTCGGGATTGCAGTCTCTGATTTCCAGTTCGCCTTTCGTGATTGCGGCCACAGCGATGAAAGTTCCGGTTTCGATTCGATCGGGAATGATCGTGTGCTGCGCGCCACCGAGACCTTCGACGCCCGTAATCTGAATCGTCGGCGTGCCCGCGCCACGCACGCGCGCGCCCATTTTGTTGAGCAATTCCGCAAGATCTCTTACTTCCGGTTCGCGCGCGGCATTGTGAATCGTGGTAATTCCACGAGCGAGCGTCGCCGCCATCATCAGGTTTTCGGTGCCGGTGACGGAAATCTTGTCGAAACTGATTTCCGCGCCGACCAGGCCATCCTCTGGCGACCGCGCAACGACGTCGCCCGCTTCGAGAAAGACTGCCGCTCCCATCTTTGTCAGCGCCGCCAAATGCAGGTCGATCGGCCGCGCGCCGATAGCGCAACCGCCAGGCAGAGACACT
>QHXH01000676.1 GCA_003222855.1 Acidobacteriota bacterium | reverse complement strand
TAAGCGAGCCAAAGCAACTAAAAATTTATGATGCCGAGCACGCTCTCAACGCCGAAGCGCGCCGCGATCGCATACAGTTTCTGATTGAGCAATTGCGATTGAAGCCGTTGCCGGACGCAGTGATTGCGAGCATTCCCAATCTTTATCAACCGCCTGAGCCGAACTGAGGATGAACACATTTCCCAGCTCGCGGGCGTTAAGGCACCAAGTTCAGTTGGTGATGGAGTCAGTACCGCGAGCGGTAGCGACCGGATCGCACCATTGCAAGGATCGAGATTGACGCAACTTTACCCAGTCGCTACCGCTCCCGGTACTGACCTCATTTACTAAAGTCGGTACTCTAACGCCGCTCGCGAAAGTAAAGTAGGACTATGAACGACGTTGTGATTATTGGTGCCGGTCCGGCCGGTCTTTCGGCGGCGCGCTGGTGCGACGAACTGGGCCTTGACACACTCGTGCTCGAGCAGAGCGAAAAGGTCGGCGGTCAACTTTCTCTGGTACACAATCCGATCGACAACTATCTCGGTCTTCACGCTGACAATGGTGAGCAGCTGCGCGCACGCTTCATTGCCCAAACCGAAGGTTGCGATTTCGATCTATGGACCAATGTTGAGATTGAAAGCGCTGACTTGAAAGCGAAACGCATTGTTCTGAAAAGTCGTGAACAGCTTCAATCGATCGCCATCATAATTGCCACCGGCTTGCGGCGGCGCCGGCTCGGCATTCCCGGAGAAAATGAATTCGCCGGTCGCGGCATCATTGAATCGGCAACTCGCGATCGTGAGCAACTCGCCGGCAAAGATGTTTGTGTAATTGGCGGTGGGGATGCCGCGGCTGAGAATGCTCTGCTGCTGGCGCAAGTTTGCCCGACGGTGACTCTGGTCCATCGCCGAAAGAAACTGCGCGCGCGCCGCGAATTCGCTGAACAGTTACATACTAATCACTGCATCACGGTGTTTCCCGAATCGATCGTGCGTCGCATCATCGGCAGCGATCGGGTGGAAGCGGTTGAGATTGAGCGCGCGCAGGCAATCAAGCCTTTCCAGATGGCGGTGCAGGGCGTGCTGATCAGAATCGGATTTGAGCCGAACACGGATTTTATCAGGGGCCAGTTAACGTTGGACGATGAAGGTTTTGTCGTGGTCGACTCGCGACAGGAAACAGGCGTGCAAAACGTGTTTGCGATCGGCGATGTGGCGAATCCACTAGCGCCGACAATCGCAGGCGCGGTCGGCGCGGGCGCCACGGCGGCGAAAGTGATCGCTTCGCGGCTCGTTCGATCATAATCCGATTACGCAGATAGCAAAATCAGCGCCCCCAAAAGCGGAAAAAGGGAATCGGGAAATAAGTGGCCTCAACTTTTTTGAGCCTTTTGTGCATTTTCGTGGCTCAATCCTTTCCGGGTATCTGCGTAATCTGTGGATGTCTACTTCCCACTTAGCCACGCAACCCTCCGCGCCTTCGCTTGCGGCGTCGCGTTTGCGTCTTCTTCGATTTGATAATCAAACACCTGCGGCGGCGCCAGGGTGACGGTGGTCGTAATCGGATGTCCGCCTCGCAGCAACGTAACCGCTACTTTATCGCCGGGTTTGTACCGCGCCAGCACTTTTAAAAAATTCGCAGGCCGGCGTCGGCAGCCGGAGAGTCGGTGCGCACGATCGATATCTTGAAATTTATTTTCTCGCTTTCGTCGCCGGTAATTCCGATCGTTACCGGCGCGCGCGGTTCACGAATGAAACGCAGGCCGACTTGCGCAAACGCTTGCTCGTAAGGCGGCGTCTCAACTCCGCGGACGTAACGTTTGAAGAAATCGCTCAGGTCTGCGCCGGCGACTTGCGAAACCAGCGTTTCAAAATCTTCGTTGCGGTAACCACGCCCACGCAGGTAATAGCTCACGTTCGGACTTTTCAAATAAAATTCGTCATACATGCGACGCATCACATCGTCGAGTGACAATTTCCCGGCGGTCTTTCCGCGAATGAGCAGATCGAGAATGACGCCCAGCGATTCACCTTTTGCGTAATAACTGACGGAAGAGTTGGCGAGATTCGTTTGTTGCGCGTGCGGCGCGTCATCGATGAAGGGCGCCGACAGCGAAGATTCTTCCGCGCTCATCAACTTGCTGCCGGGCGCGTTCTCGATTTCGGTGATTTGTTCGGTAAGCGCCTGCAAGAATTTCCTGTCGTCCCACAAACCTGCGCGGCGCTGCATTACGTGTCCGTAATAGTTCGTGATGCCTTCCGCGATCCAAAGACCACGCGTGTTCGCCGGGCGCGTAAAATCCCATGGCCCGAGCTCAAGGGGCCGCAACCGCTTAACATTCCACACGTGGAAGAATTCATGCGCGACCGCGTCGAGTGTTTCTTCATACGTCCCTGCGTCGCCGAGCGCGGCGGGCTCAATGATCTCAGTCGACGTCAGGTGCTCCATACCATCGCTCGAGTGGCCATCGTTGGCGAAGTGAAGCAGAAACGTGTACGAATCAAATTCCGGCGGACCCCACATCGCCGTTTCCGCCCGCACAATTTTTTCGATGTCGCGCACCAGTGCCGGGCGCTTGCCGCCTTCGTTTCCCATTGAATGCACGACGACATGATAAGTCTTCCCGTCCGTCGTGAAATCGTCCTGGGTCCAGTCAGGAGCAATCTCTGTCGACGTATCAATCATCACGTCCCAGTTCGGAAACCGGAACTCACTCTGATCCTTCTTTTCCGTGCGGCCGTTGACAATCCGCCAACCCTGCGGCGCGCTGATTGAAAGACTGACCGGATCCTGTTTGTGATTCAGAATGTACATGAAGACGCAGCCGCCGTTGAGGTTCGCGTGCCGCGCGTCCAATTGAGAAAAAGTCCCTGAGAGATCGTTACCGAAAACTTTGTAACTGAACATCAAAGACATCCCGGCCGATCTGTTCTGCTCCACCTTGGTGCGCCATGTCTGATCGTCGACGCGAGTTACCTGAGAGTCAGGCATGGTGCAGTCGAGACCCGTGGGACAGGCCTCACGCACTTTGACTTCTTGCACGTTTTTCGCGAAGTCGAAAACTGCATAACGTCCCGGCGACCACTTCGGCATTTGAAAATCGAGCGACTGCAACTTTGGATCTGCAGGCAATTCGACTTCGATCGTGACTTCAAACAGGTGAGAGATTGGATGCGACATCCCAAGCCAATACTTGATATGAAGCGGCTCCTCCTGGGCGAAACAAACGACAGTGATCGAAAACAGAAGTAACGCTATTGTTGAAACACGCGCCAATAGGGGTTTGATTCGATTCATAAGTTCAAGCGAATCGCCGCGGTCGCTTTCGGTAGCGGCGTTCAGAATACCGACTTTAGCGAATGAGGTCAGTACCGGAGCGGTAGCTTTGTGTCTTTGTGGTCAATCTTGCCGGGCGCCGAAACACGTTTCCTCACGACCGCGAGCTGTCCGGTAACGATTGTGACGCAGCAGCTAGCACATCATCGATCGCACTGACGTTCTTGCCACCGCCCTGGGCCATGTCAGCTTTGCCCCCGCCACGGCCTTCGATCATTTCGCAGGCTTTACGCATGAGTGCGTTCATATCGCCGGACGCGTCGGATGAACGCGCAAAAACCAGACGCGCCGCCTCGCCATCGCGGTACTGCTGGATCGCACTGCCTTCTATCCGACCGGCGGCGGACAACCGAACGACACAGGTATGCTCGGAGAGGCGCGGGTGGTGGATTGCATCGATATGGAAGATGCGGGCGTCCTGCACGTCATTCAGGGTCCGACACCAGAGGTCGGCGAAATGGTCCATGGACGAATTGATTCGCTGCGCCGGCTGGATCACATGCAACAGCACACGGGCCAGCACATTCTTTCAGCGGCATTCGTGAAGTTGTTCGAGGCGCCGACCCGCAGCTTTCGGATGCTCGAGCATGAATGCGAGATCGATGTCGCGCTCAACGATCCAACGGATGAAAAGATCGAACAGGCGGTCGACCTTGCCAATCAAACGATCTGGCAAGCCCGCTCGATCACTATTCGCAACGTTACTGCAGAGCAAGCTGTGGCGCTTCCTCTGCGCAAAGAACCGGCGCGTGAAGGCGAGCTGCGGGTGATCGAAATCGATGACTTTGATTTGACCCCATGCGGCGGCACGCACGCGCAATCAACCGGCGAAGTTGGCATCATTGCCGTACGCAATTGGGAGCGCGCGAAAGGTTTGACACGCATTCAATTCATGGCCGGCGTGCGTGTCCTTAACGATTACCGCAAGGCAAATCGCACGGCTGCCGAAATGGCCGCGTCCTTCAGCGCGGGCCGAGACGACTCGCCGGCGTTAGTCACGCGATTGATCGAAGAGAACAAGAAGCTCGCGCGGAGGGTGCGCGAACTGGATGAGATCGCCTGCCGTGCCGAGGCCGAAAAGATTCTCAAATCCACCGGTTTAGAGGCCGGCAACCGCCCGCCGCCGCTTGTCGTCGCGCGCGTCTTTGATGATCGTGATGCGGATTCGCTTAAACGTCTCGCCCTGGCGCTGATCGCCTATCCAAAGATAATTGCTTTATTAGCTTCGCGCGACGGCGACACGGCGCGTTTGGTCTTCGCGCGTTCATCCGACGCGCCCGGCGATATGAACGCCCTCATGCGGAAAGCCTGCGAAATGATCGAAGGCCGCGGCGGGGGCAAAGCTGACATGGCCCAGGGCGGTGGCAAGAACGTCAGTGCGATCGATGATGCGCTGCAGGTCGCTACGAAGTCATTGGCCTAATCTTGAAGTTCGCTACCAAGGCTGCATCGCAAGAGCCAATGTCCCAACCTTTCATTCACACCTCGTTTCAACGAGGTGATCGAACGCCAGCGCAACA
>QHXH01000670.1:2246-4341 GCA_003222855.1 Acidobacteriota bacterium | reverse complement strand
CTCGCGCCGGCATGACATTATCCGAGATGGCGTTGCACATTCACAGCGATTCGGACACCAGCGGTAAGCCGGCGCATCAAACCCGTGACTTAAAATTCTCGGCTCTCCAGCCAGCTCTAAAGACAACGGGTCCTGGTGCTCAGCAGGCTTTCGAAGCCACGCTTATGAGATTGGCAGGCGAAGCAGGAACTTTAGTCGCCGACTTCTCTGCCGGAAAAATCAGTCGCAATCCAGACTTGCTTTCGGCTCACATGGCGTCAATTTTCCGGGCGCTCGTCAGTGCTGCGAACGAAGCGCACGTCAGTCTTGCCGAAGCAGCTCATCGAAACCTGCGCAAGATCTTCGATCGCTGGCCCGAAAAACGTACATATCCTCCCCTATTCGACGCAGACGACGATCCGGCTGAGCAGCTTCCACGTTGCATAGAAATGCAGATATTCGAGAGGAAGGTCAACAGCCAAACCTACGTATTCTTGCGTTGCAATGGCATTAACATTGGCGATCGGCTGACGGACAACAAGCTTGAAAAAGATGACTACCGCTTCCACGATGTTTTTCATCTAGCTAATGCCGCCATTCTCGGATGGTCCCCGGTCATGCGGGCGTTGTTCCGCGTCAAACGCAAGAGTCGTCCCAAACTGGACGAGGCAGAAGATGGCGCGCGTGCGATTCTCATCGAAGAAGGTATCTCGAGTTGGGTCTTCAACCATGCAACGAGGCTCAATGACTTTGAAAAACTGAAGAGTCTCGACTACGGGTTGCTGAAAGCTGTATACGAGCTCGTCTCGGGATACGAAGCGGAACGGTGCCCGCTCTGGCTATGGGAAGAAGCGATCTTGCGAGGCTACGAAGTGTTTCGGCAGCTGCGCAAGCACCGCGGCGGCACAATCGTAGCTGACCTCACCAAACGAACCATAACATTCGAGAAAATGAAAACATGAAACCGGCTGCCTTCGTTGATGCCCTTGCTGCTGTCCGCCTTCAAGACGTTTTTAACCCCTACAGCGACCGGTGCGCATTGCATGATCGGGCAGATGCTCCGCAAAGGAGGCGCGCCAATCTTTTTGCCGTTGTTGAGGTAGCCTTTGAGGAAGGTGTTGACTCCGTTTGGATAGCCCGCGATTTGGGTTACAGGGGTGGAAGGCGAACCGGGCTTCCACTCACCGATGAAATACACCTTCAAACCTTCAGCCAGATATACGGTGGTCTGGCGCTGTCGCGCGCAACGAAAGGTCCTCCTGTCGCCGAGCGTACGGCAGCCATCATCTGGAAAGTTCTGACCCAAATTAACAAGCCAGTTTTCCTGTGGAACATCTTCCCTTTGCATCCATTCGAACCGGGCGACCCTCTATCCAACCGCTGTCACACGCGGGCGGAGCGCGAAGTGTTTCGAGACCTGCTCTTCACGCTTCTGGAGATGCTCCGTCCCAAGACCGTCATCGCCATCGGGAGAGACGCGCATCAATCGCTCCTTGAACTTGCCATCGACTGCCGCTCCGTCAGGCACCCGAGTTATGGCGGTCAGTCAGAGTTCGTCCAGGGAATGAATGAACTGTACAACTTTCCTCGCCAATCTCAGCATTAAAGCACTACGCGGCCTCGACGGTTTCGTAAGCGGCTCCGCATTCAGAAAGAAGCTGTTCAACGGCCTTGCGCCCGCCGTCCTTCGGTGCGTCGATCACTGCATGCGTTGAGACGACAGTTAACTGACCTACGGGCACCCCTGCTTCATTGTCGACGAACGCCATAAGTCGCGCGAGCCCGATCAAATTCCCAAGCAGTCGCTCCACATAATAATGATTCCGGTAGACGGCGGTGAGCATCAACCGGTTGTCCTGATCGAGCTTGAAACTCAGGAAGCTCAGACACTGCCGGTTCATAACAGGTCCGGCATCGCGCTCGGGATCATAGATAGGAATATCGAGCGTGGGATCTGAGATTGTCAGCTCGTAGATGTTCCGAAATGTCTTGCCGTCACCGTGCACATGTTTCTTCATCTTCGCGATCATTTCCCCCAAGGGATTGATTACCTTGCCAGCCAATGTAGTCCGCCGAATCATGCGCTCGAAATACCTGCCCCAGTCCCCCTGCTTCT
>QHXH01000670.1:0-2193 GCA_003222855.1 Acidobacteriota bacterium | reverse complement strand
TCGGCACACCGTGTCGCCGGTAAAGATCGTGTGGGAAAATAGTGTTCGCCACTGCCTGAACCGGCATGAGTTCTTTCGACCGGAGAAAAGCATCGACCAGTTGGATTACACGTCGATCAGGCGCGGATTCGCTCAATGGTTCAGCTACATCGATGATGACGTTATGGGCTTCATGGCCGGACGCCGCATTGACTGCGGTCGCAGCCTCAAGCCACGCCGCTGCGCACGTTGGCCTTGTTGTGATAGGCAGATACATTCGTCAGATCCTCTCTCATTTCCGCTAATCCATAAAGTCTTGGCGCTAAGTAATCCTCGCTGAGCCACGCATACCCGCCAATACCCCACATCGGTCCCCAGCTATTACGAATCATAACCAGTCTGCCGACGCCATTGTTTCCATGACCAACGGCTACGACCGCGTGACGGCGGTCGGGATCTGGTGGTTCCGTCGCCACCACCAGGCCATCAGCATCGGGGCGATAGAAGGCATCGGACAGCGTCATTGTGAGCAGCGCCGGAACGCCTTTGTCCAGAAGCTGAAAGACTTCGGCAGCAGATGACCGTCCTTGCGCACTTGCGCGCCTGTAACACGGTTCTGCCTTCGCAGGTGGCTTCCACGTTGCAATGTTGGCTGGCAGTGTAGCCATGTATGGCCAGACAGGCTCAGGCGGCTGACCGTCTTCCTTGATCGCCGCCAGCATTCCACTAAGCGTGGCGCCGTCGCTCGGCGCTCCACCGTCTCTCTTCAGAGCATGAAAGTAGGCATATTCGCACGACAGAGGCTCCCAGCCAGGCCGTACCGCTGCATGAGCGTCGCTCGCGGCGAAAGCCATGCAGGTCGGCCGGACGCCCTGATCGCGCACCGGACCAAATTTGGACCGCAAATCACAGTCGATTGTCACTCCCACTAGGCGGCCTCCAGCAGGAGGCGCCGTTCCGCATGCGACAATCCCTCGTCTTCCGGTCCTGTCAGGTCATAGTGAACGCAAAATGCTTCAAGCGGGTCGCTATTGGGCATCCATGGCCGGCGCTCGGCAAGCGCCATACGGCCTGTTTGTTGTCCTTCAGAACGTGTCGTGATGGACCTCGTGACGTGCCCGCCAACCGCCTCGCCGTCGGGCCCTTCTCGCTCGTCGCGCACGACGGCGAAACCTGTCTCGTTTAGCTCGTCGAAAGTCCACACATATCCAGCTCCGCTGTGCTCGGTCAACTTCAGCACGAATAGGTCAGAACGGCTACCTTCGATGACGGTATTTTCATCCTTGGCGGTCAGCAGCCAGACATCGCGCAAAAAGTCCGGCGGCTCGTATGCGCCCAGAATCGCCTTCTTGATGGCGCGCGGTTGTACTTCCAGCAAGCTGTCGAGGGTTCGCCTCTTGATAACCTCGACCCCTTTCCGCATTAATGACCGGCACGTCGCTTCGTAGCTGGCCCCGACCCTCAGCGAGAGTTGATAAGCCACCATCGGGTCGGCCATCATCGCCGGCGCCCAGCCCTGCCGTTGAAAATGCGCCGCAAAGAGCCATGGAGGCAGCATGAACTCCGTCGCGAAAGCATCCGCTTCGAGTTCCTGCTGCTGGTCATCGGGTCCGCCGTTGAACGGCGAACGTTGCAGTATCGATTCATCATCCAGACTCGGGCTGTGACCAAGGCGGCAGTGTCCCAATTCATGCGCCCCGGTAAAGCGTTGCACGCTTAGACCGCGCTTGGTTGTCACCATGACGCCCGGCATCGGGACATCGATGAAAACCCCGAGAAGCCCGTCAAGGGGCTTGAAGAGAAGGGGAACGCCGCATTTCAGAATCGCGCCAAATACATCGATCCGGCCCCCGTCCTGCTCGATGCGTTTGCGCATGCCGAATTCGCGGTGCAGGCGCGCGGCTTCCCGTTTGCCTTTGAGAATTGCGCGCCGCGTATCAGTCATTCGAAGACCTCTCACTCGCCGCCCGAGCGCGGAGGTATTCGGCAAAGCGGTTTAGTTCTCGGCGGTCGCCCTCCGACAGACCCGCCGCCGCGCGGGCAAGATGAGCCACGTCTTCGGGCATACCGGCATCCGGTTGGCTCTCGCCGGTGAAGTAGACTACCGGCTGTTTGTATAGCTGCGCCATCTTTTTGAGTTCGAGTGCGTCGACGCCACGCTGGCCGCTTTCGATATGCGACAGTGCCGTGCGTGGGATGCCCAAATATTTCTCC
>QHXH01000669.1:2053-3848 GCA_003222855.1 Acidobacteriota bacterium | reverse complement strand
AAGTGCCGCTCGGACCCATCGACATATCTTCAAGTTCCCAATCAAACAATTGACTGTAGAACGATTTCGCCTTTTCGACATCGGTAGTATTGAGTTCAACGTGTACGAATGGATTTGCCATTTTTTCCTCCAATTTCTTCTTATTCGTTTGACAGGATTTACTGGAAAGAACACAGATGGGCTGCCCATCCGGTCTAGTTTTTTCTAACCATGTTCAGCTTGTAAATCCTGTCGGCGTTTGCCCTCCCTCACAGTCGGGCTTCTGACACTTTGTCCGGCAACCCCTGAATTTCCATCACGGGTCGGATTTCGATCGTGCCAAAGCGCGCCGGCGGAATGCGTTCAGCGATGCTGATTGCTTCATCGAGATCTGCCGCTTCAACTACATAGTAACCGCCAAGTTGTTCACGTGTTTCCGCGAACGGCCCATCGGTCACCAGTCGCTTTCCCTCGCGCACGCGCACACTGGTTGCAGTCGAGACGGAATGCAGCGGGCCGGCGCCCAGGTATTGGCCCTTCGCATTCAAGTCCTGCGTGAGTTGCGCTGATTCGACATAGCAATGTTCGCGCTCTTCATCCGTCATCGCCTGTTCGTCCATATAGACGAGTAACATGTATTTCATCGGTTGTCTCCATTCTCAGTTCAGAGTTCAACCTTTAGGTTGCTAATTTCGAGAAGAGCAAGCTAAAGCTTGAACTCTGAACAGCCTCTTCACTAGTAAGTCGAATGGCGAGTTTCCGGATCGACAGACTATCGAGAACTTTTTATTATCAAAGTTGCGAACTGACAAAGCATGGTTTCAATAGCAAATGTGACTGTTGATGAAGTCTATCGCCGCGACTGGGGACGCATCGTCGCCACGCTGATTGGCACGTTTGGCGATTTTGACCTGGCGGAAGAGGCCGCCCAGGAAGCTTTCGCCGCAGCCGTAAATCAATGGCGAACAGACGGGATTCCCGATTCGCCTGCTGCGTGGATCATCCAGACGGCGCGATATAAAGCGATTGACCGGCTGCGCCGTCAGACACGATTCCAGGAAAAAATTGAATCTTACGCATACGAACTCCCCACCACAACCGAGCAGCCAGAGATCGAGTCCGGCGAGATTCGTGACGATCGCCTGCGGCTAATCTTCACCTGTTGCCACCCCGCGCTTGCCGGGGAAGCGCAGGTCGCACTAACGCTGCGGACGCTTTGCGGTCTGCAGACGGAGGAGATCGCACGCGCGTTTTTGCTTCCCACGACGACGATGGCCCAGCGACTGGTGCGCGCGAAACGAAAGATTCGCGATGCGCGCATTCCTTACCGGGTACCGGACACAACCGAAATGCCGGCGCGCATCGACGCCGCGTTGAAGGTCATCTATCTGGTCTTTAACGAAGGTTACACGGCGACGCGTGGCGAGCCGTTGGTACGAGCCGATCTCTGTGCGGAGGCGATTCGCCTCGCGCGAATCATCCGCATGCTGATGGCGCCGTATCCGCCTGAGGAAGCTACTGGATTGCTGGCGCTGATGTTGCTTCACGATTCGCGTCGCGATGCGCGCGTTGACGAAGCAGGCGATCTGGTTGTTCTTGAGGAACAGGATCGCAGTCGCTGGGACCAAAGACAGATCGCCGAGGCCTTGCCTTTGGTGGAAGAGTCTCTGCGCCTTGCGGCGGGCCCCTATGCGTTGCAAGCGGCAATCGCCGCCGAGCACTGCAAAGCGGCGCGCGCCGAAGATACAAATTGGCCGCGGATAGTCCGGCTCTACGATTTACTCGAACGGGCGCAGCCTTCTCCGATCGTTTCTTT
>QHXH01000669.1:0-1890 GCA_003222855.1 Acidobacteriota bacterium | reverse complement strand
CGGGAAGTGCGGGCTTTGTAGTCGCGTCTCACTTCGAATTTCTCTGCGGCCCCTCTGTGGAATCCTCAGGCATTCCCTCTGCGGTTAGTTCTTTGGCTATCAAAATGAAACCGCTGAGAAGGGGCCGAGGTTTTCGCAGAGGAAGGCAGAGTAAGCTGAAGTGATGAACATATCTGTTTCATAAGCCGCTTGCAGCGACATCTTTTGCATGAGACTCTATTGCCCAAAAAACATGAGACTAACTAATTTCCTGATCGCGCTCGCTGTCTTTACCAGCGTTTGCTCTCCTGTCATTTTTGCCCAGAAGGTCGTCAGAGTCAGCGACCCCGACGCAATCAATCCGGCGGAAGTTACTATCGCCATCAATCCAAAAAATCCCGACAACGTCGTCGCTGCATCGTTCGCGATGGGGCGACCTCCACGTCCGCGTTATGGAAGTTACAATTATGCTTCGATGGATGGTGGCCAGACCTGGAAAACCATACCCGTCGCTGATCCAAAAGGGCTGACACAGGGTGACGATGCAGTTTATTTCGGCAACGACGGCACTGCTTATCACATTCATCTTTCGTTCATTGGCATTCGCGTCGCGCGTCCGCCGCGCGCGGAGAGCGGCATGCTGGTTGAGTCGTCTCTGGACGGAGGTCTGACGTGGGGCGAATCAGTCGCCGCGATAAATCATTTGAACAGTGTCATACCTTTCGAAGATAAGCCGGGCATCGTGGTTGATAACGCGCCCCAGTCAAGACATAAAGGGACTGTCTATCTCGCCTGGACGCGTTTTGATATTTACGGCAGCAGCGATCCCGATTGTCATTCGCATATTTACTTCACGCGTTCGACCGATGGCGGCAAGTCGTTCGCGATGCCGGTGCGCATTTCTGATGGTGCGGGTGATTGCCGTGACAGCGATAACACAGTCGAAGGCGCCGTGCCGGCCGTTGCTCCAAACGGAGACGTCTACATTGTTTGGGCCGGTCCGCTCGGACTTGTGTTCAAGAAGTCGACTGATGGCGGTCTGACGTTCGGTAAGGAAAAAGTTATTAGTCAGATGCCCGGCGGTTGGGACTTCTCAGTCGCCGGACTCGAACGCGCTAATGGAATGCCCATCACGGGTGTCGATTTGAGCAACAGTCCGAACAAGGGAACGCTGTACGTCAACTGGATTGACGCGCGCAACGGCGACCCTGATGTCTTTGTGATGTCATCGAAAGATGGTGGCGAAACCTGGTTGCCACCGGTACGCGTCAATGACGATCCGGTAAAGAATGGCAAAGAGCAGTTCTTTACCTGGATGTCTGTCGATCCAATCGACGGTTCTGTGAACATCGTCTTTTATGATCGACGCGATACTGAAGGAGCAATGACCAGGCTCGTCCTGGCGCGCAGCATCGATGGTGGCAAGACCTTTGTGAATTACCCGATCGATCAGCCGGCGTTCAAGTGCGACAGTGGGGTCTTCTTTGGCGACTATAGCGGCATTTCTGCTTTCAACGGCCGCGCGCTTCCGATCTTTATGCACTTTGATCAAGCGCAGAAGCTCGCGGTTTCGATAGCACTGTTTCACTTCAAACCGGGAACTCAAGAGCGGATCGACTAGAAAGGCAGACGCGAGGCTGTTCTCAAGAAATCTCTATCTTGATTAACCACAAAGGCACCAAGACACAAAAGAGCAATAAGAAGCAGAAGGGTCCTGCAGCGTTACCGTTTCTTCTTTTTCCCTCTGTGTCTTTTGTGGTTAATCTTCGTTCATCGCACAGGAAGGCCGCTGGATCTCACGGGTTGGTGAATTCGCGCCTCCAAATCAGAAATGGAACGGCCAACATCGCACCAAAGACGAGGAAGATCAGGACTAACGGTTTCGTTGGGACTCGAAGGTATCCGACAACA
>QHXH01000668.1 GCA_003222855.1 Acidobacteriota bacterium | reverse complement strand
AGAGTAGAGGCCAATAATTCGGAAGAGGTCACGGTGTCGAAAAAGCCAGCTCGCGTTAAACCGCCGTCGAGGCCGGTAACTGAAAAGCCTGCGCCTACTACAAAGCGTCAGGTCGCGGCTGCTGCAACGACACCCGCGCCCGCAAAAATTATTCCGAAACCAGTTTCCGCGCCAAAATCAACCCCCGAACAAAAACGAATACAGAATCCATTTGGAGAAAGTGCCCCTGGTGGTTAAATGAAAGATCGAATCGAATGAAACTTAAATTAGTCCTCACAATTTTCGTCATCGCAATCACAATTCCATGCCAGGCTGGCAACGACTGTGAAGGTTGCGACACGAATACAAAGAAATCGGTACAAAAGCCTCCCATGAAATCGGACAAAAAACAGGCTACTCGTCGCTCCGCTTCAACAATCGCCCATCCAACGAGAATAGGTTTCTGCCGCGATCTTTATTGCAAACACGCGGCCGGTTCACCGTGGTGGCCCGGGGCACCCGGAGATTAAGACGCTAGAAGGTTACGGCAATCTTCGCGCCGCCGAAAACTTCATCTCGATCTGTGCCAGCAGTCGGCCTGGAGATGTGATAGGAATACGTTCCGAACGGTACTAAGTTTACTCGCAAATTTGCCGGAGCACAGGGCCCGCTGGAATTTCCGACAATATGGAAAAGGTGGATCGGAAGTTCTAGCCCTACCTGCGCTACGTTCCAACCTACGAGGCTTCGGCCTCTAATGATGTCTTTGAATTTTCGCGGATCGGGCTGCCCAGGCGGAGGCGGATTCCCCACGGGTTCGCTGCGATCGTGAAAGCTGTATGAGATGACACCGAAGGGATTGACGTCAAGCCACTCACCTATGGAAAAATTTCCGCGGAGTCGTCCTTCAAGGTAGCCTCCCAATTCCTCGTTGCGTTCGTGGTAGTTATCATTTGTTTTCTTACCATAAGTAACAAAATCATTTGGACCATCAAACGGTATTTCAAAAGCCTTATAAAAATGGTGATCTTGCCCCCAGCTATACGCCGTCTGATAATATGTGATCCAGGGCTCAATGTGAGGAATGGCAGACGTAGCGAGCCGGACCAAAACCCGGTCAAACCTTTCATTTCCGACTGTTGGGAAGGGCCCAAACAGTCCAAAAAATTCGGTATTCAGAAATGTCTGTGCATCCCGTTCAATGAAAAAGCCAATATTGCCCACAGTCACGTCGATTGGCCCAAACTCCCGGCGATATAGCAAGAACACATCGAGCTCCTGAAAACGGGTTTGAACAGTCTCGGGGGAGTAAGATCCGACTTGAGACGTTCCGCCTGCGCCCCCACCACCGCCCTCGCCAGCCGAAAAACTGGCGAAACGCGCCGTTCCGAGTTGACGATATCCGCTCACGCCTAATGTGAAGCCCCACTTGCTCACGTCCAGGTTAGCAAAAAGCGCTCCATCAGCGCCCGCTGTCAAGTTTGTCCCGCGAAAATTGTATTCCGATGTGTAGCCAAAGTCGGCGTACCAATTCCAGCAGACTGGCTTTTGTTCCTCCACCACATTCTTGGCCGATTTGTACTCGCCCGCCATTGTGAGATTGTTATCGGGATTGCTGGCGAGATTTTGCACAGCTGGAATCTCGATGAGCGCGGACCTGTGCGCGGTCGTGGGAACTTCCACAATCGTGTCCACGCCTTGAGCGTAGCTGACGCCGGCTGCGCCGCAAAAGGCGACGAGGAAAAACGCATTTCTGAGGGAAAATTTCATGGCTGTTCTAGTTCTCCTTTTCCAAGTCTTCGCAAGTAAGGCATGACGGGAATGCAGCGGTCTAACCGATTTAGCAATCTCGGGTCAAGCGTAATTCTGCTCTTTTTGCGGCCTAACGACCAAGGGGAAATACTAGCCTCCCGGAATATGAGAGTGACGGCCCCGTCCGTGTCGCCGCGGCGACCGAACCAGGTTGAGGCGCTCGGCGGAGTCTCTCTCTCTGCCTCAAATCTAAAGCTGAATGACGAAGGACTTCAGTCTGCCACTGGATGGCTGAGTCGAAATCTGATTCAGCGATTGAATTTCGGCTTCGCTATCGCCTTCGTCGTCAGAGTCGTTATCAACATCGACATCTACGTCGGAATCGTGCGCTGAGATCACAGCCGGTAAGTCGTTCGTCTGCAATTTTTCGTAACGCTGCCGCACCTCAGCTGGAACTTTGTTCAAATCCTCTTTCGTTTCGACCGGGCCGCTGAATAAGAGCAGTCCTTGAGGATCTTTTGCGGTCAGCACTTTTTTTCCGTCAACTTTCTCGATCCGCAGCTCGCCCTTGTCATCGGAATAAACAATCTGCGCTTTGCCGATGTCGATCTTGGTGGTCTTTAATCCACCGTCTTGATCCGTGGTGATGGTGACGTTGCCATTTCCGGCGGCGCGGCGTGCTTCATCGCGTACGCGCCTCGCTTCGTCGCGTATTCGTTGGGCTTGATCGCGCACCCGTTGCGCTTCGTCACGACGGCGCTGCGCTTCTTCGCGGACGCGCTGCGCTTCCGCTTGCGCCGTCATCACGGCGTCATGGATCATCCCTTGTTTTTCATTTCCGAGTTGTTCTTTCAAATGATCCATCTCGCCCTTCAATTGGTTCATGCCGAAATCACCGAAATCCATGCCATTAAAGTTGAAATTAGGGCGATGACGGCGGCCGGGACCGAACTCGTGTCGCTCGGGCACTTCTTTC
>QHXH01000667.1 GCA_003222855.1 Acidobacteriota bacterium | reverse complement strand
ATCTCAAGAAGTCTTTTGGCTGAGGCGACGCTCAGAGAAAAGCCTGAGGTGGTTGAGTCTGTGCGCGACATGGTTCTGCGCACCGATCCGCGCGGTGCCGCGGCGGCCCAAAATGGCATGGCCGCGCGAAGAGATTATTCAGATGAGCTGGCAAAGATCACCGTTCCAACTTTGATCATTGCCGGCCGGGAAGACGGCGTGAGAAAACCGGAAGATGCTGAGTTCATTCATCGCGGTATACGCGGCTCGCAGCTGGTCACGATCGATGAAGCCGGACATCTAATGAATATGGAACAGCCGGAGATATTCAATCGGGCCTTGATCGATTTCTTAAATCGATTGACTCATTGACTCATTGATTCATTGACTCATTGAAAAGCGTGTCAGAAGCCCGACCATCAGGGAGGGCAACTAAGCCTTCCACTCATAATGGGCAAGGTTGATTACATCGACTTTCAAGGTAGAAGTGCCGTTTTTGTGATACTAAGAGATCTAGTGAATGCGCGAATTATTTTTTACGGCTCGTATATTCGCTTCTTTGAAATTGCTGAGACCGAGTTATTCCGATCGGTCGGTATGCCATACGGCAAAGTATTCGATGAACTGGATATCTGGCTGCCGCGAGTTCACCTTGAGTGCGACTTTCATCGCGCCTCGCAACTTGACGATCTGCTCGCCGTCAGCGTGTACGTGGGCAAGATCGGCCGAACTTCTCTGCGCTTGAATTTCGAAGTGCGGCGCAAGACTGAGGACGGCACGATTGAAAAGGATCTGATGGCGACGGCGCATTTTGTGCTGGTGGCTACCAATCGAATAGATCTGAAACCCGTTCCCATTCCTGAAGCGTTGCGCAACGCACTCGCGCCATACACGGAGTGACAGCGATGTCGTTCGTGTTAGTTGGTCATTTTCGTGTTCATTCGTGGTTTGGGTTTGGGCCGGACTGATTGACCACGAAATCACACGAAGGAAACGAAAAGCAACACGGTTAATGCTGACGGTTTCCCGGCGGCAATCCTTCGATCAGGTGATCCATCGCCAGCCATAAACTCCAACTGTGATGATAGAAGGTGAGGGGAAATGCGATGGCGAGGGCGAACAGAATGATAAATGTCGCTCGATCGCTTAGCGTGGTCAAGAGCAACAGTGCGAAATACGCTATCAGGATGAAAACTTCGGTGGCGACGACATTCGCCATGATCGCGCCGACAAAGAATCCTTCCTCGCGTTTGAAGATAGTGCCGCAGGAATCGCAGCGATGTTTTAAGTTGAATGGTCTCTGTACAATCGATGCGCGGCCGCAAACCGGGCACTTCAATTTGAGGCTGCGCCCGAAGGTAAGCATGATTGTGCGAGGATCGCGTTTCATTCAGTTACGAGTGGCGCTATATAGTCATCATACCGAACACCTGTACCTCGACTAGTTTTTCTGACCGACACTCTTCGGCTAAGTAATGGGACTTACTTTACGGTTTTCTTTGCGGCTCTGCGCCTTTGCGTGAAAACTGCTCCGAAAAAGTCACTTCACGCAAAGACGCGAAGGCGCCAAGACATGCAAAGCCAAACCAGGAAACTGTCTTAGCGCGACGTTTTCTTGAGCTTAGCCTCCGGCAGGACTACTATGCGCGGTTGTGTGATTAAGTCCGACAATTGAGGTGATAATGAAACGCAAAACTGTGCTGCTGTTGCTGGTCGCCTGTGGCCTCGTTCTGTCCGGATGTAAGTTTCATCGCGGCATCGCCGGTTCTGGTGTGCGCAAGACGGAAAGGCGCGAGCTGAAATCTTTCAACGCGATCGACACGACCGGCGCCTATGAGATCGATGTAACTTGTCAGAAGCCGGCGAGTTTTGAAATCGAAGC
>QHXH01000666.1 GCA_003222855.1 Acidobacteriota bacterium | reverse complement strand
CGGTGCCGAGCGGACGGCGCGCAAGCGCCGTCGGCAAGGCGTCCCGGGCTGAGCGACAGCTTAGACCTGCGCATTTTTGAGTCAAGTTTCGATATTCCGCGCTTTCTCGCGCGCTAACAATATTGCGACGGCCCGGACGAACTTGCGGGGACGCATTTTTGTCCTACGCCAATTTGGCGAGTACCCCATTCATCTCTTCTCTGGAGAAAGCTCGCAAAGTCTGGGTCCGGACGTTACCCCCGGCACCGATGGCCAAGCCAAGCGCGGTCATGGATGCATCGTCAGGTGCATCGAATATTGCAACGACATCGTAGCTCCCCAGTGTCCAGAAAAACTCTTTCGCGGTAACGCCAAATTTCTTCGCTAGTTCTTTCACGGCGTCGGATCGCTTGGTAGTGTCTTTGGCGTTGCGAACTCCTTGATCGGTGAAACTCGTGAGGACAATGTAAGTCGCCATGATGATCTCCTTACGAAGTTTGAGGCCAGTGAAACAACTGTCGATGGCGGCACGGCCTCGAAGGGTGCCTGCCTCACACACCAGCAAACCGGCGCCAAACGGGACGCGTGTCTGCCGTCGGGCGCGACAGCTTAGGTTTGCGTTCCGTCATGGTTCAAGGGTTAAAAGACATGCGCGGGGCTCGCGAGGGCTAGTGCCAGGAGTTGGCGGTCGCGAGCTTCGGCCAAACCGAGGCGACGGTAAACCGTTTGCGCGGACCCGTTACTGTGGCTCACCTCAACCGTGATCGCGCGAACATCGATGCTCTTGCAGAAGTCGCGGACTAGGGCCAGCGCGGCCGTGGCGAGTCCCTTGTTGCGACTGTGCGGGACTACGAACAAATCATCGATGCATGCCATCAATCCACCATACTCCATACCTAACCCGAGTGTAAGAACAATGTATCCGACGACCTTGGTTTCCTCGTCGATGAGCCAAACGTAACCAAGACGCTCATCAGAGAGAATGGCAGCAAATGCCTTTTCCGCAAGGTCCCGATCAAGACCGTAATCAGACTCGGCATAGAACTGGGCCATTAGTGCGACCAGCGTCCCAATGTCACCTGGGAACGCGCGTCTCATGTCTGCGGCGTAAATCTGGCGACTGCACTTGGAATTTATCCTTGACGTGATGGGGCGTCACCTGGCACGACCTCGCTCATCAGAGCCAATTGATTTGCGTCGGGGTCGGTGAACTCCGCCAACCAGAGCTCCGATTTGGGGGTTCGATTCACCACGTGAGGCTCAGCCAGAAAACGGACGCCGTTGTGTTTGAGGAATGAAAATACGGCATGGATATCCGAAACTTGAAAGTAGATCGCGGAGCCTCTTTGCGGCTTCTGACCTGGTGGGGTAACGCCAACGAGAAGCCGCACGCCTCCACAGTTAAAGAACGCCATCTGAGGCGGAGCAGCAAACAGGAATGGCAGACCGAGGATGTCTCGATAGAAGGCGACGCCTTTTTCGAAATCGTCTACCGGGATCAGAAGTTGTCCGACCTTCGCGTTGGCGAGGTTCATTTCAAGCTCCAACGGGTCAAGCGCCCTGGTTGAGCGCGAGCTTAGAGGGTATGTTCAGAAGAGCCCTGCGAATTGGACGATTCATCTGCCTCGCCAATCGCATTATCAAGGTGCTTATCGATCTCCTGCAACTTGCGCAAATAAAATGCTCGATAGTCTGTTTCGCCCTCCTGAACCGTGTTGAAGCTTTTGAAATGTGCACGTATCTCGGGACTGTCGAAGTTGATGAGCGGCATGGCGTGAGCGAATTGATTTCTAATCCTGCGAACTACGGTCAAGTCATCATATTGAGCTTTGTTGATGATCTGTAGCGCATAGGACAGGTCGATTTTGGCGGCAAAAGAGCTCAAAGGCCCATATCCATCGAAGAGCCGCTTTTTCATCTCACCGCTTAGCGGTCGCATTTTGGTCAGGAGAGCGCGGAGGAGCTGCTCCTCAATAATAGCGGCGCCGACAAGTCCTATCTCGGAGTGAGTTCGCGCTTGAAGTGCGCGGATGCTGCTGATCAGCTCCGTGATCTGTTCGGACAAATTATTCATGGCTTCTCGGCTCCGAGATACGGCGTGAAAAATGATAGTACCTGCTCGGCGAGTTGCGGTTACGTTCAAAAAACGCTGCAATGTATTCGTCGATGCTCTTTGGCGCTGTGTGGTCAGGTGCCATGCGTATCACGTTGTCTTGCGATACACGAAGAAGCCGGATCGCTCAACGACCTTATCGTAGAGCTGCATGGCGACTGCGTTCGTTTCGTGTGTTTGCCAATAAACACGTGGCGAGCCAGCCTGCCGTGCGTACTCATAGACTCCCGTAGGACCTTCCATGAACGATAGTCGTCCTTCACAAGCATTCAAATCACGATCTTGTTGTTCACGGACGTATGCCTCCTGCGGTGCTGGCATGAGGATACCCCATCAGCTATAACGAGGCGTGACGAGCCAAACTAACGGGCGCGTACCGGTGGGCACATATTTCCAGATTGATCATTCTTGGCTCGTCTATGCTAGCTTGGTGCCCCGTTGAGCTTGCACGGGGCGGAAGAGATCGTTCGGTATGGACCAAGTCATCATTCAGTCGATTCT
>QHXH01000665.1 GCA_003222855.1 Acidobacteriota bacterium | reverse complement strand
CGGCGGTTCGATCCCGCCCCCCGCTACCAATACCGTCACTCATTTATTCTCATTCGTAGACAGACCAGGCTCAAACAACTCGACCGCATTACCATCAGGATCTTCCAGTTGGATTTGCCTGCCGGCGGGGCCGGTTTCGATTTCATTTCGAAAATGGAGTCCGGCGTTCTTCATCGCCGCCATGAGAGACGGTAGATCGTCGACCCTGAGGACGATCCTATTCCATCCGCCCGGTTCTTGTCGGCTTCCGTCCGGCATCGCGCGCGAACCTGAACTGCCTGGGCCGCTGAGCAAAAGAGTAAGTTCTCCATTGGAGACGCTGGCAAATGCCGAACCTGCCTGGTGCTCAAGTTTGAACCCCAGATGCTGAGTATAGAAAGCAATGGATCGCTCCACGTCCTTTACCTGATAGCGCACACCGTGCACAGAGATTGCAGACTTCATGCTCTTCCTCCATTAGCAAAGGTCAACATCAATTCACTTTCCGCCCCGCAGACGCTACGCTGTGTCATTGTTAGCCGTGCAAATCAGGTAACACGCCACCTCGAAAGGAAAACGAAAATAATGTCAACAAACACCATCCGGCTTCACCGAGTGCTCCGCGCGACACCTGAAAAAGTCTATCGAGCGTTCCTGGATGCCGACGCCATGGCTAAATGGCTTCCCCCAAATGGATTCACAGGCAAGGTCCACCATTTGGATACCAAAGTTGGCGGCACTCACAAGATGTCGTTTACGAATTTTACCACGGGACATAGCCACTCTTTCGGTGGAGAGTATCTCGAACTGGTGCCGCACGAACGTATTCGCTACACGGACAAATTCGACGATCCAAACTTGCCAGGAGAGGCTTGCTACCTCGGTTGGCAGGAATCGCTCGCCCTTCTAGCGAAGCTTGTCGAGGCCGAGATTCCAGATTAGGAGCGAGTAATTGGATCGGCAACAGCCGCACTAGGAGAGAAAACGTCATGCCTGATAAGCAAGTGGCGGCGCCAGACAACACGGCAGTGCGGGTCGCGTTGTGGCGGGCGCTGCACGTTCAGGTCGATCCTCTGCCGCACGTGTTTGAAGACGAAGTCGGCCTGAAACTGGCGGCTCCGGATGACGGATGGCGCAGCCGTCCGGACATGAGCCCGGCCACTGAACCGGAGCTTGGGCCGGACTTCAATTGACCTGAACGTATGTGCCGGCCATATACCACCACTCATCTGAGGTTCTCCGGCAAATTTTTAATTGGGGAAACGCATTCGCTTTGAAGATGTTGGCAGTGCAACTTAATATCGACTGCAATTTTAAAAGTTTTCGCAGATCAGGTCATACTTTTATTGAACAACCGAGTGGTTGCATTAGCATGACGGAAGTCAAACAACAAAAGATCCTGCAAGAGTGGCGCGCGTCGGCGCCTTACTGGGAACGGCATGCCTCGACGTTTCGAGTGATGTTCGCGCCTGTTACGGATGCGCTTATTAAAGACGCTGGGATTGTTAAGGGTCAATCGGTTCTAGACGTAGCGGGCGGAGCCGGCGAGCCCTCATTAACTATCGCAGAGACGCTTGGGCCAAAAGGTTCGGTTACTTATACGGACGCGGTGGCAGAAATGGTTGCCGCCGCGCAAAGTGAAGCACAACGACGAGGCGTAACAAACATAAGTTTCAGGCAATGCTCTGCAGACTCCTTAACATTCGAAAGCGCTTCATTTGATGCCGTGGTTTGTAGACTGGGAGTAATGTTCTTTCCCAATCCTCTGGCTGCTCTGCGCGAAATGCTGCGGGTAACAAAGCCAGGCGGTGCGTTGATATTGGTAGTCTGGCATAAGAGCGAACTCAATCCGTTCTTGCATCTCGTCACGGATGTACTCTCACGCTACGTGGAAACGCCGCCGGCCGACCACGATGCACCGGGAGCGTTTCGTTTTGCAGAGCCGGGTTCTCTGGCTAATATTCTCAAGGAAGCCGGCGCAAGGGACGTTCGTGAGCGGTTGCTGAAATTCCGCATGGAGGCACCGATTTCGATCGACGAGTTTTGGGAGTTACGCTCCGAGACCTCGGGCACTCTAAGAGAGAAGTTGAGTACTCTTTCCGACAGACAAGCGACTAGAGTCGCACAGGATGTAAAAGAGGCTGTGCGTGAATTCTTTCGCGGAGGCCAGATGAGTTTTCCGGCACAAATGATTATCGTGAACGGAAGGAAACAGCAAAATCATGGCTGACTCCAACTTGGAATTGTCGCGCGATACCGCGTCTGATGAAATGGCAGCGACCGCAACCCGGTCCATTGCCTATTTTATTCTTCCGATGTTAGTCATCGTTGGCGCGTTAATCGCCTACAAATCTTCGGCAGCGTTAGCGGTAATTGGAAAAGTCTCCGCGACAGGCGGGTTCACTCCGCGCGGGAATATCGTTCCGCGAGTCGGCGCTTCGGATGCTGGTGTGTTAACGCGCACACTGAACTATTTCTTGGTTATCTGGCCGGCGTTGCTCTTTGGCATTCTGATTAGCGCCGCCGTAAGCACGTTTGTCTCGCCCAGGTGGCTGCAAAGTTTGCTCAGCAAGCGCTCGCTGCGGTCGCAAGCAATCGCCGGACTCGCGGGAGCGCCGCTGATGCTGTGTTCTTGTTGTGCGGCGCCAATTTTCACAGGTGTGTATGAGCGTTCCGCCCGGCTGGGCCCCTCGCTCGCGTTGATGCTTGCTGCTCCCGCGCTAAATCCCGCCGCGCTGATTCTCACTTTCATGCTCTTCGACTACAAGGTTGGATTGGTGCGTCTCGGCGCCGGGATTACTGCGGTCCTGTTCACGGGAATGATCGCTGACAAATTGCTTGGCATAACAGATGTGTCGTGTGACAGGGACGATTGGCAAGCGGCAGCCCGCCCAACGGACTTCGTTCATTTTTTGCGCGCCTGCGCCCGCGTTGCCGCGCGCTTGGTTCCAATGATTATTATCGGCGTGCTGCTCTCAATGGTTATTGCGCAGTTCGTTCCGGCGGGCACTTACAATTCAAGTGCGGCGAAATTTCTGGCGATCATTGTTGTAGCCGCGATC
>QHXH01000674.1 GCA_003222855.1 Acidobacteriota bacterium | reverse complement strand
AAAACAATGCCGCATGTCATCGTAAAGCTCTGGCCGGGAAAGTCCGAACAGCAGAAGACTCGACTCGCCAAAGAAATCGTAAAAGACGTAATGAGCGTCTTGAACTACGGAGAAGAGTCGGTTTCGGTAGCGATGGAAGAAGTCCCAGCCAAGGATTGGGCAGAAAAGGTCTATGAACCGGATATCGTTAACAACTCGGAGAAGTTGTACAAGAAACCGGGATACACGATGTGAATAATACGTGAATTTAAAGATGAGGAGATAAATCATGCGAGGAGCAATGCTTTACGGTCCGCGCGACTTGCGCTTCGAGGAGCGCGAAACGCCGACAATCATAAAGCCGACGGATGCCATTGTCAGGATGTCGGCCACCTGCGTTTGCGGCTCTGACCTGTGGCCATACCGCGGCATCAGTCCGGTCCCGCAGCCGACCCCGATGGGGCACGAGTACTGCGGCATCGTTGAGGAGGTCGGCAGCGGAGTCGCTTCCATCAGAGTTGGCCAGTTCGTCATCGGTTCGTTCTTTGCCTCCGACAACACCTGTCCCCACTGCCAAGCCGGTTATCAGACTTCCTGCGAACACAAGGAGATCATCAGCACTGCGCAGGCGCCGATTTTGCGTGTCCCACTCGCGGACGGCACCTTGGTGGCCACACCGGATATTCCCTCGGACGATCTGATCCCGAGTCTACTGGCGGTCTCCGATGTCATGGGCACCGGCTGGTTCGCCGCTGACGCAGCCAACGTAAAGCCGGGCATGACAGTCGCGGTCGTCGGTGACGGCGCTGTCGGGCTCCTTGGTGTGCTCTCCGCCAAGCAGATGGGTGCTGAGCGGATCATCGCGATGAGCCGTCACGAGGCGCGACAGAAACTGGCGCGCGAGTTCGGCGCGACCGACATCGTCGCAGAGCGCGGTGACGAGGGAGTGGCCCGCATCAAGGAGCTGACCGACGGAATCGGCGCCGACTCGGTGCTGGAGTGCGTCGGCACCCAGGAATCGATGATGCAGGCGATCGGTGCGACTCGCAAGGGCGGGTACGTGGGCTACGTCGGCGTGCCGCACGGAGTCGAGCTCAACGGTGAGGAGTTGTTCTATACACACGTCCATCTCCACTTAGCTTAGCGGGCTAGTAAAAATTGGTGACTCGCCTAAGGAGGCACAGAGACACGGAGAATGCAGGAGCGGGGCACGGTGAGTTTCGCTTGCTGTGCACAATCATCCTCTGTGACTCTGCGTCTCTGTGGCTGATTTGTTTTCCGTAGCCTGCTGGGAGGCGACACGATGCAAAAACGCAAACTGGGAAATAGCAAATTGGAAGTGTCGGCCCTCGGCCTGGGCTGTATGGGAATGAGCTATGGCTACGGTCCAGCCGCAGACAAGCAGGAAATGATTTCACTGATTCGAACTGCGGTAGAACGCGGCGTAACGTTATTCGACACTGCCGAAGTGTACGGCCCATTTACAAACGAAGAACTCGTGGGCGAAGCGCTCGCTCCCTTTCGCGGTCAAGTGGTAATAGCCACCAAATTCGGTTTCAAAATCGGTCCCAACGGAGAGCAAACAGGTGTGGACAGTCGGCCGCGGCACATCAAAGAAGTCGCCGAAGCCTCGCTCAAGCGACTGAAGACCGACCAAATCGATCTCTTCTATCAACATAGGGTTGACCCGGACGTAGCTATCGAAGATGTCGCTGGGACAGTGAAGGACCTGATTCAGGAAGGCAAGGTCAGGCACTTCGGACTTTCTGAAGCAGGGATGCAAACACTACGTCGCGCGCATGCGGTCCAGCCCGTCACTGCACTGCAAAGCGAATACTCGCTGTGGTGGAGAAAGCCTGAACAGGAAGTGTTGCCGGCGTGTGAGGAACTGGGCATCGGCTTCGTTCCATTCAGTCCTCTGGGGAAGGGCTTCCTCACAGGAAAGATCGACGAGAACACAATCTTCGATGAGTCGGATTTCCGCAATATCGTTCCACGCTTTACACCTGAGGCTCGCAAGGCCAACCAGGCCCTGGTTGATCTGCTGCGCCAAATCGCAGAAGGGAAGAACGCGACGCCTGCTCAAATTGCGCTTGCATGGCTGTTGGCCCAGAAGCCCTGGATTGTTCCCATCCCCGGCACAACGAAACTGCATCGCCTCGAGGAGAACATC
>QHXH01000016.1 GCA_003222855.1 Acidobacteriota bacterium | reverse complement strand
TGGTCCATCTCCAGTGATTCCGGATTCGTTGTCGTACCCGCTGAGCGCCCGCCCAGCTTGCTGAGTAACTCTGACTGCCGATACTCCGGCAACGCCGCGCTCCAATTGCTCTGCGCGACAACGCGGTTCGACGAGTCGCCGCGAAGATCAACGGATTCAACTTCATATTGTGAATCAGACGCGCCGGCAGGATCCATCCAGGCGTAAGATTGCCTGCGCGCTTTGACTACCAGCGCCGAACCCGCAATCAAGCTGAGGTTCAGTTTGGTGCGCTGCCCATTCGTAATGCGATAGACGTTGAAGCCGAGCGAGCCCATATCGAGACCGGTGGTCCATTCAATCAGAACCCCTTGCGGAGAGGCTGTCGCGCGAGCCTGGACCAGACACTCCAAGGCAGACGTTGCGGCTGTCTTGTTAAAAGCCGGATTCGAGGTGGACGCAACAATGCGCGCCGGCGGTGCTATCAAACCGATCGCCACGATCGAGATAGCAGCGGTCCTGCGGGAAGACGACAGTCGTGTCATCGTTGAGCGTCTCAAAAGTGCGCCAATTATCACTGAAATGAGGTGGGGAGACAAACAGTTCGTTTGGGAAGCACTGGCACGATGGCACGGGCGTCTCACCCAGAAACCAGGCGCAGGATGCGCGTGCCACGTCGGGCCAACGAGTTATGCGGGGTCGGTGCCGGGCAGGGCAAGTCGTGCAGCGCGCTGCACGCAATTTCGGATTTGATATCGCCGGCGAGGGCGCCGGCCAAAGCTTCCATTTGCGCTGATCGTCGAGAGAATCGGATCGGGCCAACGCCGTCCAAGGTCACTGATGACACCACGCGGTCGCCGAAAATAAGATTTGATGGGCGCGTGATGACGTTGTGGCGCATGCGCTCCGGCAAACGGCGTCTGCCAATTCTTGAGTACGCTTTCAACCAGCCACCCGGGCGCGTTTGCTCGTGCGCCGATCTCTTCATCATTAACCGAAGCATTGAGTAGCACGCGCGCCAGACCGATCGCTGACAGAATCCAATTGGTGCGACGTTTGTCCTTTCCCAGGCACAGCTCCCAATCAAAATCGCTCGACATCGCATCAAGCAGCAGACCGAGATCGCATAGCCACAACGGCCGCCACGCTCCATGCTTCAAAAGATGAATCGCCACCAGGGCGAAGTGATCTTCGTTCCCTAAAACGCACACTTGTTCGTCGCCACATTGGACCTGCTGCGAGCGCGAAACCAGGTCGTCGATTGATCGATCAGCGAGCTCGAATGCCCCGGGATGGAAATCGATTCGGCAATCGCGGAGCTCATCGCTCGCCCCTATCCGAGCCGCCGGCAGATGTTGCTCAGCCCTGATGAGCAGATCGATATCGCCATACGGCCGCAGGCCCGGTTGCGGGTACAAACGCGCGATCGACCAGCCCTTGATTAAGATCGGCTCGATATGGGCGGCGCGCAGCGAGCGAAAAACTTTCTGAATCTTCGTTTCGTGAATTCGCGCTTGCAGCGCGAGAAAGCGAAACGCCTGATGCAGTAGCTCACCGGACGTCGTCTCTCGCAATTCAGATTCGTGAATTCTCCACCAGCCCAGACCTGCGGCTCCTGATTCGTACAGGAGTGGGCTTACTTCGTCGAGTTCTTTCGCCGAGATAACAAGGTCATCAGGTGAAGCGACCCAGGATCGCGCGAGAGTCTTACGGACCAGACTACCGAGATACGAGCTAGTCATCGTTAAGGTGCACTGAAAATGCGGTTGATTAGCAGACGCCGGTGCAAACGTTACTATTGCAGACACAACCGGAACAGCAGATGTTGGGGTTGCTGGCGCAGCTTCCGCCGCTCGAAACACATCCGGTCGCGGCTTGCGCCGGCAGGGGCGCCACGATCGAAATGACTGCGGGTATGGCTATGGCGGCAGACACGCCCAATGCGCGAACCACCTCTCGCCGATTCATGCCGGCGACAGTCCGGGGAATAAACGACTCTTCGCTGAGCAAATGATTTCGATCAAGCTGGTCGAGCGCCAACCAAACGATCTTTTCGTCGACCGGTTGCTTCAAGCTCCTGGTAAGAGAAAGGGCAATCTCTTTCGTAGTGGTGCGACCGTCACAACGTCGCCAGACCAGAGACGCAGTCTGGTTGAGGCAATGAGCCAGATCACGATCGAGATCGTAAACGAGGGTTTCGTCCGGGAGTGTCTGAACGACCAACCCTTGCTTCCTGGCACGCGGCTTAGTTTGGCGATTGGATTTCACGTGATTCAGTTTTGAATGGTTTTCTGCGCCCTCCATCACGGTCAGGCTACTGCCTTGAATGGTTTTCTGCGCCCTCCCTCACGGTCAGGCTACTGCCTCGAATGGTTTTCCGCGCCTTCCCTCACCGCCCCACCCCGGCCGAGATGCTCGGTGGGGGACCCCGAGGTCGGGCTACTGCCTCAAAATTATTTCTCAGTGAGCGCGCAAATTATCACGGCGCGTCTGATGCGTCAATTACTTTTGAGGTGAATTAGCGGCAGAGCCGAGGGCAAACGAATCGAGCCACAGAGTTCCGAATGCCGCGCACGGATTGTTCGGACAGGCTTGCCGCGAAACTAAAACTTCCACCGCGCGAGTACTGGCGCTGGTCGTGAAGTCAATCGTGAACGGCCGCCACGAATTCACATCTGAAAGGCTGGATGACTGACCCAGCACGGTTGCCGATTCATCGGAAGCATCAATCACCTTTACCACCGGCGCACTCGCAGACACGAAAGACTTCGTCATCGCCTGAAAACTCAGGCGATATCGTGTTCCCGGGCTGGCAATCACGAACTGTGAAGCGAGTGCGGTCGCAGAGCTGGAGCTACCATGAAAATCGAGGCGCAGACTTCTCGCCCCACTTTCGTGTTCGGACGCATCAACTGAAAGTGTCACGTTCTGGGCGTCAGTCGAGATCTGCCAGCCGAAGCCACTCTGCCCTACATTGATATCGTCCTCAAAACTGTCGTTGACAAGCGATCCCGGTTTACACGACGCACAGTGAGTCTTTGTCCACACCTCGAAAGCTTCGGCAATGGACTTCGATTCGATCAACTCAGACATTAACCGATCGGCGGCGGCAATAGGCGGCGATTTCACTCTGCGGAATTGATCGATAGCAGATGTCCCCTGTTTATGCGCCGCCAGAAAGACTGCGAGCGACATCAGCGCCCTACCGTTCTGAGGTTGAATCGTCGCTACGGTCTGCGCCGCATCGCCATGTGATATGCCCCACGCAAGATCGATCACATTGGGCAACAACGACCAATCTCTGTCGGCGGCAAACCGCAATTCCCTAAAAGCTTCATCCACTTGGCCGGTTCTTAACAACAGATTGCCCAGCAGCCAATGAGGTTTCGCATAAGCGGGCGCCAGCGCAACCGACTCATCCAGGGCCGCAACCGCGCCTTGCCGGTCATCGTTGAGATCTCGGGTCACGCCCAACATCAGCCACAGAAAATAATCGCGCGGCCGCAATTGAATCGCGCGTTCCAGTTCACGACACGCTTCTGCGTAATTTTCAGTGCGTTGCAGGACAATGCCGCGCGCTGAATGAACCTCAGCGTCATTCGGTAATCGCCGCACCGCGCGGTCCGCGATCGCCGTGTCGTTTGTGCGTAAAGCATTTTGCGCGGCTGTGCGCGCAAACCCAATCCGCGCCGATTCCCAGATCGCCAGAGCGCAAACCACTGCGCCAACGATACCGATGACCGCAGACTTATTCACTTTAGGGATGGTTGGAAATGGGGGTTCGAAGAAACGGCATTCTCCGCGACCTCAGCGTCTCTGCGGGGAATTAGGTTTGAAAACACTCACCGCAGAGGCGCAGAGAACGCAGAGGGGGCGCAGAGAATTGCAAATTAGGCCACTACCCATTGAAGAAAGTGCTAGGAACCGGGGGTGGTGACGCTAATCGTCCCGCCGCGCGTCAACGCCGCGATGATTATTCCGGCCGTGCCGCCGCCAATCGCTAAACCAGCGAGCGTGGGGGCGCCGATCCCTCCCGGAAGCGATCCCAGTTGTCCATTAGGCAAAATACATCCGGCGACATGCCGGCGCTTTTTGTCAGTCTTCTCGGAAGCCTGGTCCGTGTACAACTCCATCTCTCCCGGCAGCACGTTGGTTTTCTTTCGCGTCACCGCGCAGCCACGAATTACTTTCACGCGCACGTTTCCGTTCTCGTCAAAGTCCAATTTGATTTGCGAATTAGGTTGCAACTCGACAACGCCGGCGTCGCCAAGATCAATCGTGGCACTTACCTGATCCGGAGTTTCGACCGTCGCTCCAGTCAAAAGTGTCGCGCCGGTGCCGACCGGATTTCCGTTCACGGTGATGGGCTGATTGTTTTTGGTCGTTAGTCGCGCGGTTATCAGGCGTTGAGGTACAGACGCGTTCCTGGGCGAATCAAGCAAGGCACCATGCACATAGACTTGCGCGAAACAAAACGCAAGGAAGGTCGCGACTGCTCTAAGTGCTTTCCTTCGCCGGAAGTTCTTCATGGCGATTTCGGGTTGCAGTTTACTTCGATCAATTAAGTTGCGTCAATCTTTTTTGGTGGTTCTTAATCTTCTTTGCGCGCCTTTGCGCGTTCGCGTCTTTGCGTGAAATGACTTTTTCCGTACAACGGATTTCACGCAAAGGCGCAGAGTCGCAAAGACAACCGCAAAGGAAGACACCACCATCCTTTTCCACTCACTTCTTCACTGTGTTGTAGAGCTGATCGGCGAGCTTTGGATCGAGTCGTTTTAGAATCGCGAACTCGCGCGTCACGCCATCCTTGTCGCCGAGACTTGCGTAAACAAGTCCCAAACTGTAATGGGCCTGAGCGTAATCAGGCTTTAGTTTTATTACCTGCTTCAGGGCCGCAAGCGCATCCTGACTCTTGCCGGCTTTGTAACTGGAATTGCCTAAGCCATAGAAAGCTTCGACACTGGTTGGATTCAGCATCGTCGCTCTCCTGAATGCATCTGCCGCATCGTTGAACTGACCGGCGCGAAACGCGGCCGTCCCTAAGCCAAGATACGCCGCCTCATAATCGGCTTTGATTTGCGTCGCGCGCTTATAAGCATTAGCAGCGTCAGCGAAGCGGCCGGCGTCGAACAAAGCCTTGCCCAGGTTATAATTCGCGGCGAGATACTCAGGCTTTAAGGCTACGGCCTGTTGCAGCAGTTCGACGGCCTGCGCAGCCTGACCGTTCTTGTCGTACAGATAGCCAAGTCCGTTCAGCGCCTTCGCGTACTTCGGGTCGAGCTTGATCGCTTGCTGGTAGTGAGCAATTGCGTCGGTCTCGTTGCCTGTCTTGTCCTCGGCGAACGCGAGATTGTTCAGCACCGTCGCCAGATCAGGTTTCAAGCGCGCAGCTTCTTTGAAAGCGGACACCGCTTCCGCAAACCGATTCAGATTCGTCAGCGCAATGCCAAGATTGTTTTCCGCCTCGGCGTAATCATGCTTGTGCGAAATCGCCTGTTGATAAGCGTCGGCGGCGTCGCTGAATTTCCCGGACATCAAATACGCATTGCCCAGATTGTATTCCGTGTCAGCGAAGCCCGGCTTGAGTGTGGCTGCTTGCTGAAAAGACTTAATCGCCTCTCCATATTTTTCCAAAGCGTACTGCGCTGCGCCCAGGTTGTTCAGTGTCTCTGGATCGTCCGGCTTCAGACGAAGCGCTTGCGTGAATGCATCGACCGCGTCTTTGTATTTGCCCGCCTTGTAAGACGCCGCCCCAAGATTATTGAAACCGAAAGCGTCCGCCGGATTGAGTTGAATCACTTTCTTCAGGGCGCGAATCGAATCTTCATAGCGTGATGCCCGATCGTAAGCATATGCGAGGTTATTCAAAGCATCGACGTTATCCGGTTGCAGCCGCACCACGTTCTCGTAAGCTTTGGCCGCATCTTCATAGCGACCAAGACTCAAGTAAACATCGCCAAGTCCGGTCAGCGCGTCGGCCCAATCAGGTTTTAATGCCAGCGCTCGATTAAGCGCAGAGGCAGCTTCGTCGTATTTCTCGACCGAGTTGTAGGCGATGCCGAGATTGAAAAGACTTTCCGCGTCATCCGGCTTTGCTTGCGCAGCCTGTCGGAACGATTCGATCGCTTTCTGATTCTGGTTGAGAGCGAGATAAGTCACTCCGATATTATTCAACGTGAGCGGATCGTCTGATTTCAGCTTCAGTGCTTGCGTGTACGTATCCAGCGCTTTCGCATAGTCGCCTGAATCATAAAGCGCGTTGCCCTGATCGTTGAGCGCTTCGACCTTAGCCTGGGTGGAAATTTCTGCCGGCGTCGGCTCGGGTTGGGGCACGCCCGGCTGCGGTGACGCCGCCGGTCGATTACGCGCTATTTCTATCGGTGGCGACACTCGGCGCGGCGGTCGATGACGTACGATCAAAGCCGCCGCCCCGCCCACGAGGTCGCGAACCCGTGGCGGTCGCTTAAAAATGATCGAGGCGCCGCCAATTATGTCCTGGCCGATCAAAGCCGCGGCGCCGCCCGCGATGTCCTGAGGCAAGCCAAATAGCGCATGGCTGAAAATCGCAACGATCAAAACTGTCGCCAGTCGATTAATTTTTCTGGGTACTGGTTTAGTTTGAAACGTGGCACGGGCGTCCCGCCCGTGCATCCACGCGCAAGCTGCGCATGCCACTAACAACTGCTTTTTCTTTCGGTGTTTTCGGAATCCCAACTGCTTGTGCTCTCTAGTTGAACGCTGCGGTTCGATGCGCTTGCGGCGCGGGCCGTTGGTTCAAGTTATTGAGGCTTAGGAGCGAAAGCAACATCACGAACGCCAGCGCGTTCGCTGTGATGTGAAGTCCGAACTCTACCAGACTATGTAACGCAACCCCGAAGATACCGATGATTGAGCCAAAGGCAATCACGCGCTGAAGACCGTTGAAGGCTTGCGCTGCGTGACGGCATTGTTGGATCAGCGCCACGGCGAACCAGACAAATAGAGCAGCCCCAATCACGCCGCCGCTCGCCAGCAGCTCGAGATAATCGTTATGCGCCTGTTGCGGCGTCAGCACTCCGGAAGCATCGTGATACACAGGAATCTCTGCCCAATAACCTCCGAAGCCCGCACCGGCGATTGGATGCGCTCGTGCCATGCGCATCGTGGCGCGCCAGATGTCTCGACGGCGAGCGCCTTCGTGCGCATCACTCGCGTCCGATGTGATCTCGGTGGTGGCGGTCTCGACGCCGGTCGATAACTGGTCGCCTCCCAACCAAATCATGGTCGTCGTAATAATGACGAGAATTGCCGCGACCGTAATCGCCGTGACAGCAACTGTACGCGCTCTTCGCGTCCAATTGTTCTCAACCGTCCTTCGCGACTTTCCTGAGTAAACAAACATCAACGCGGCAACGATCATTTCCGCCGTGACGGCCAGCACGCCGCCGCGGGACCGCGACATTACCAGCGCAGCCCACAGAAGAATTATCGCCGACACATAAAACAGTCTTCGCTGTCCCGCATCGCGCCGCAGTAAAGTCATTGCAATCAGCAAACCCATCGCCGGCTCGACTATAAACGCGAAGTGGTTCTTGTTTATGAATTGGGAGAAGCCGCCTCCCGTATGAAGCGATGAAAGCAGAAAACCGTCGGTATGCTGCATCGTGAGCCTGACGATTCCAAACACCGCACTGGTGATCGCAATGAAAATAATCGCGCTCACCAGAATTGTAAGCCGCAACGAATTACGCGTGAATCTGACGGCAATCACACCGGCGATCGTCAGGGCCAACAATCGCAACGCGAATATCCAACTTTCGAACCCGTCGGCGCTTAATCCATTCACGACTCTTACACCGGCGATGTCGGATTGGGACCATGAAAGACTCTGCCATGTCGCCAAAACTGCGAGCGCGATTAGCGGAAAGAAAAGGCGCAACTCTCCCGGCGACCACGAGCCATTCAAGATGGTGTGAATGCACCAGAGAAAAGCGAGCGCGAATATTGCGCATTCAAAAACCGCTTGCGACCATGGTTCGACTGATCCGTATGGCAAGGGTGTGAAAATCAGCACACTGATGAGTCCATAAAAAATCATCGCGTCGAGCAGGCTTAAGACCCGAACGCGCGGGGACGTACCGTGCTCTTCAAAGGAAGTTGATTCGCGAGGCGAGTTGTCCAAGAGTTGGTTGGGAATTTCGATTCGCCGATTGGGAGTGCCTTAATTTGTAATTCTCTGCGCCTCCTCTGCGATTTCTGCGGCTCTGCGGTGAGCTTATTGAACGGAAAGACTCACCGCCGAGACGCCGAGCGATGCTCCGGATTACGCAGAGAAAACCAAATTGGGTCGCGTGCCGCCGAGCGACTAGCGGGCAGTCGCGGCTCGTTGACGTGGCATTGATTGCTCGGCGTGATCGAAAATGCGTTCGGCTGCTTGCGCGATCGCAGGTTGAAAGGTGCTGGTGAGATAGCTGACGTCGAACCTTAATGGCTCGGCCGTTAGCGGCCGATATAGATTCAAATGACCGAGCGAACAGTGCTCATTTGAGATTGGCAAGCGGATCGTCCAAAGATCGTCCTCGTCAAGTTTGATCTGTCCGTGCGGCTGCCGCTGCCAATTCCATTGAACGCGGCCGTCAATCATTTTCAGATTATGCGAGTCACGATCCTGGCCGGCTATTTCGATCGCGCAAGCGTTTACCATCGTGTGCCCGTCACAGCTCAACTCTGCTGCGGCATAAGCAAATTCGCCGGACTCGAGCACCTCAGCAATCGCATCGAACAGTTCGTTTAATTTCATCGCCGCCGAAAGTTCCTGGCACGCGCGGCGAATTCTGAGGTTATTGATCGCGCGCGCGCGCCGATCGCTGAGGTTGCGTTTCACGCTCGCGCGCAACTCGTCGACTTCGTGATAGCGCAGGTTTCCGAGCGCCAGAATAATAGCTACGCCCATCACTAACAGAATCAGGGGTGGCACGCCGCTTCCTGTGTTTACGAACAGCATCGCGGAAAGTCCGAACGCCGCGCTGACCGCGTAGAGTACCAGCGCAACACGGCGCTGTGACCAGCCGCGCGCCAACAGCATGTGATGAATGTGTTCGCGATCGCCTTTGAAGATTGGTCTGCCGCTCAAGAAACGGCGCGCGATCGTTACGCCGGTGTCAACGACCGGCAATCCGAAAGCGAGAATCGGAATGGCGACAGCCACAGCCGTTGAAGCTTTCTGCGACCCTTGAACTGATAAAGCCGCCAGCATGAATCCGACTAGAAGCGATCCCGAATCGCCGAGAAAGATCGACGCCGGATTGAAGTTGTAGCGCAGAAAACCGGCGAGCGCGCCGCTCAAAGCCAGGGCGATGACCGCCACTCGCGCATTCCCTTGAATCAAGGATGTGGTCAGCAGGACCAGCGAAGAAAACAGCGCGGACCCAGTCGCCAGACCATCCACCCCATCGATCAGATTGAAGGCGTTCGTAATGCCAACCACCCACAGGAGCGTAAGCGCGAACCCAACGATTGGATGAAGAGTCACTTGTCCCACCAAAGGAATTGACAATCCTTCGATGCGTCCGCCAAGGGCGTAAAATAGTGTCGTCACGCAGCCGAGACTTACGAACTTGATCGTTGCATTAGCTCCGCGCAGATCATCGTATACCCCGATCAAGAGGACCAGGAGACCACAGATCATTACGGACAGGATCGGTTTAAGTTCAGTGCGCAGCGTTTGCGTCAGCAGGTTGTGAACCAGTATCAGTGAGGATAATGCGACGGCGATCGAGATAAAGATCGCGACGCCGCCGAGTCGCGGCATCGCCTTTTGATGAATGCGCCGGGGATCCAGAGACGCATCGAGGAGCCCGTAGCGTTCGCAGAATCGTCGTAACAGTGGCGTCAGCACACCAGACCCGAAAGCGGCGACCAGAAAGAGCGCCAGGTACGTTTTCATGTTTGGCGGGTGCAGGGCGTTCTCCTTCAGACGATATCTGCTGAAGTTCCGACGGCGTCGAGGCAAGCCGGCGACGGCTGTTGATTTGCGGCTTCGATGTGCGCGATGAATCTGGAAAAACCCGAGGTGAACGAATAGTCGTACCCGCTCGCGACGGCCCGCGATCGATCTTGCAGGTGACGATCTGCCAATCCTGAGATGAACTTAACGATTTCCTGTGTCTGTCCGTGTGGCGCGCGCATCGCAACCAGTTCGCTCGGCGCGGCCGCGACGATGTCGGACATAAAGCCGGCCTCTGGGCCGATAAAGAGAAATGGCGCGCCGACTTTTAAAATGTTGTAAATCTTGGACGGATGAACTATCCCGCTGAACGCTTCTCCCATTACCACCACGTGAAGATCCGCAGCCGACAACAGCGCGGCGAGCTGCGCCTGTGGTTGGTAAGGCAGCCAGCGAATGTTCGATAGCTTGTGCGATCGCGCGAACGATTGTACTTTCTCAACCTCACTGCCGCCGCCAACAAAAAGAAAGACGATATCGTCACGATGTTTTAGCTCCTGAGCGGCCAGCAACAACGTATCGAGCGGATGACAAGGACTGTGATTTCCGGCATACATCACCACACACTTGTCCGCGACAGCATGCGTGCGCCGGAATGCTTCCCTACCCTCCTGATCGTAACTAACCGCATCGTCGGGCGCAGGAGGGATAACGTCGATCTTGTCTTTCGAAATTCCCTTCGCCACGATGCGTTCCTTCATGAATTCATCGAGCGCGACGATCGTCTTCGCGCGGGCCATGCTGCTATTCAATAAATGCGCCAGGAACCTTGCCGTCAGCGAGCTTTGCTCGAGCCAGCCGGCGGCGATCGCCTCGTCAGGATTCAAGTCCAACGGCCAGAAAATTAGTTCGCCGCCTTTAAGACGGACGAACAACGATCCCAGCCAGGAAATGAGAGGTGGTGACGTGAGCGCAACCACCACATCCTGGCGCGGCGTGGCGACTAATCGCAGGGCACACGCGAATAGAAACGAGGCGAAGTTGAGCGTCCGTTGCCATCGATGTTTCTTGCCGGCGCTGACAGACGAGATGCGCACAATGTCGATTGAATGCCATCTTTCACGCCGCGGAAAACTCGCAGTGGCATCGTCGTAACCACGCGCGCTCGCAATCACTGTTACCTGGTGGCCGCGTTCGCTCAAGCGACGCGCAAGCATCGTCAGTTGTTGGGCGCTGGCTACAACGTCCGGCCAAAATGCCTGATTGAGTAAGAGAATCTTCATCGATCGGGTACAGAACCGCGAGCGGTAGCGAGCGGATGTAAGGCGCAAGTTGAGTATATGATCCGCTCGCTACCGCTCGCGGTTCTGTAACTTCCTGATTTCGCGACGTTAGATCTGAACACTGTTAAGCCATTCACGACGCACCGCACAGTTACCGAGATACAAAACATCGATTTTGGTCTTAAGAAAACAATCAATCGCATCGCGCGGGGTGCACACGATTGGCTCGTTCTCATTGAACGACGTATTTAGCAAGAGCGGCACCCCAGTCAGCTTATAAAACCCCTTTATCAGATCGTAGAACCGCGGATTGGATGAGCACGTCACTGTCTGTAAGCGTCCGGTCCCGTCGACGTGCGTGACTGCAGGAATCTTGTCGCGGCGGTCCGGTTTTACTTCATAGACCATCAGCATTGCCGGCGACGGATGCGTCTGCTCGAAATACTCGCCAACGTGTTCGGCCAAAATGGATGGAGCGAACGGACGAAAAGGCTCTCGCTTTTTTATTCGCTCGTTGAGGACATCCTTCACGCCCGCTCTTCGCGGATCGCAAAGGATCGAACGATTGCCCAGAGCGCGAGGCCCAAATTCCATTCGGCCCTGAAACCAACCAACGACAAGTCCATCGGCGATATCGCGCGCCGCTTGTTCAATTAGTTCGCTGCCTGAATACACCTGGAATTTGAGATTTGAGATCTGCAATTCCTCTTTGATCTCTTCATCTGAAAATTCAGGCCCCGTGTAGCACAAATTGTTAATTTGCGGTGCTTCTGTCTGAAGGCCCTTCTTGAGATCGCTACGCAAGCTGACAGCTTGCGCTACTTCGCTCCAAATCTGGTAGCAGACTCCAATCGCTGTCCCGCTGTCTCCCGCCGCGGGTTGAATAAATACGCGCTGAAACGGCGTCTGCCGCAGGATCTTTCCGTTCAGCACCGAGTTATATGCGACGCCGCCCGCTAACCCAAGGTTAGTCAAGCCTGTCTCAGCATGAAGATGATTCAGGGTATGGAACGCTACCTCTTCCAGACGCAACTGTAGGCTAGCCGCCAGATCGCAATCTCGCTCTGTCGGCGCGGAGTCTACCGCTCGCGCCGGACCAAAACTTTCTTCGTACGCGTTTGAGAAGATGCGTCCGACCTTTGGCGACCCGCCGTCCCAACTCATCTCAATACCCTCGGTCGAATGCAGAAAGTAATCCAGATTCAGTCGGAATTTCCCGCCGGCATCCGTCCGTACGATCTCTCGGAATTCATCGATGAAGCGCGGCTTGCCGTACGGCGCCAGGCCCATGACCTTTCCTTCATCACCGTAGTGCGGGAAACCGAGAAACTGCGTTGTTGCGGTATAAAGAATTCCGAGCGAGTGCGGATACTCGACCTGGCCCAGCACCTTGATCGACTTCCCTGCTCCAATGGCCCACATGGTCGAGACGAAATCACCAAATCCATCGAGCGACAAAAGCGCAGC
>QHXH01000673.1 GCA_003222855.1 Acidobacteriota bacterium | reverse complement strand
GAAGCTCAACCTCAGATCGCAATTCGCGAACCGTGATGCGCCTCCCAAACTCACCTGACCTGCCCCGTTCAATCGCGGCATTGTTGGCATCGATGCGCGCCAACACTCGCTGGTAGCCGCCGTTGGTCGTGGCCTCAAAAATCCCGAAAAAGTTGCCGACGAATCCGTCGAGCCACTTGCCCCGCGAACTCGTAGTCCAGATCACCCAGAGCTCGTCGGCGCCACGGCGAATGGCTTCTTCGATATTGCTCGCCGTATTGAAAACCGCATCAATGTAGGTGTCGCCGTCGATGCGCACCGGTGGAAACCAAATCGGCAGCGACGCGCTCGCGATCAGAAAATCCTCGGTCATCTCCGGCGGTGTGACTGGACACAGAATCTGTCTCGAGAAATTGTAAACGTTGCGGCTTCCGCGAATTTTCTCCCAATCAAGTCCCCACGCCGGAAAAAACTTTTTGCGAAAGGCATCGAATTTGAACAGCGACTGAGCATGGGTCAGGCGCAGCAGTTGCCACCAGTTGATCTTCACCGCAGAAACGGGCTTGAAGTTGCGCCAGGCGTCGGCGATCTGGGTGCCGCTCATTCCCTGCACCCACATCGCCAGGTTGAAAGTCGCCGCGCTGACGCCGTCGGCGTGATCGAATTCGATCCCTGCTTCATCAAGCCACACCTGCAACACGCCGGCCTGAAAGGCGATCTTAAGTCCGCCGCCTGCAAGCATCAGTGAGCGTTTCGGCATAGCAGCCTCCGACTCTTATTAACCCCGACGAAGCCCTGATCCGAATGTTAATTCGCATCGGCGAGAATGGCATCAGCCGCTTTCTCAGCGATCATGTAAATCGGCATGACCACGAAGAACCCCGGAATGCGGGGAAACACTGACGCATCGACGACACGCAAGCCCTTTACGCCACGGACGCGGAACGACGGGTCGAGCACGGCATCTTTGTCATCGTCGCCGCCAATCTTGCAGGTGCACGAAGCGTGATGACCCCAAGCGCGATCCTGCACGAATTTGTCGATGCCTTCATCGGATTCCAGGTCAACCCCTTCCATGCAATCCGGATGAAGCGGTAGCTGGTGCTGCTCTCCCCTCAGCAACCGTTTTATTATGCCGACGCCCTCGCGCATGGCCTGGAGATCTTTTTCTGCACTGGGTGTAAGGGCGCCATTCTGGTCACGCTCAAAATAGTTGAAGTCTACCAATGGCGGATCAAGGGGATCATTCGACCGAAGCGTGACCTGGCCGCGAAAACGAGCATGAGCCTTCAGCAACAGCCAGGTCCACTTGTCGTGCGGCGGCTCCACCGCCTCTTTTGACCAGTCGGTGTAATAGCCTGTGAAGGCTCCAGGTACGCCGAAAATGAACAGATCCGGCTCATCATTCTCGGCCACGCTTGAGCGGGCGAGAAAACCGATCACCGCCCCATTGGTGGCATAGAGTCCCGTAAATTTGTCGCGCCACTCGTTAAAGAACTCATCGCCATCCTTCTCACCTTCCGGCGGACATTGAAAAGTAGCCTTCGCGATCCTGCAGATTCTTCCCCACGCCGGGAAGATCGACGCGAACTGGAATGTTAATTTCAGGTTTTTGCAATTCTTCACGCGGGCCGATTCCCGACAGCATCAACAACTGCGGTGTGATGTAGGCGCCGGCAGAGATAATCACTTCGCGCTTGGCCCGCACTTCCTGAGCGGGCCCGGCTTGTCCGAAGACGCTCGGGTCGCGATCGGCCCGATAAAGCCGCTCACCTGGAAGATAGCGAACGCCAACGACGCGCAAAGGATCCGTCTCATCGAAGACTAGCTCGGTAACATGACAGTGCATGCGCACCTCGAGTCGCCCGGTAACTTTCCCCGCCTCGATTCGTTCGCGCGTACCGGCGCGGCGTCCCTTTTGATCGATTGCCATTGGCACCAGGATTACACCCGTGCCGTGGCGTTTAAGAATGCGCAGATCGTTGGGATCGACTCTCGCGCGCCAGCGAGACGTGAGCGGGAAATAGGGCCGATTCCAAAAGTGAAACGGAAGAAACTTCGGGTAAGCGAACAGGGCGTCGCCGGCGATTTCTCCAATCGACGGGTCATGATGAGTAATTGCCTCGCGGCCTAAACCGATGATGCTGGCAAAGCGCGTCGGCAGCCAACCGGCTTTACCGTGACCCGCTGTCGGAGCACTCTCGTGCTGCCAGTGTTCGACGCGCGAAAAGTACTCATCCATCTCTCGCGGCGCCCAACTGGTATCTCCCGTTGCATCGCTGATGGTCTGCCAATCGCTGTCGTGGGGCCTGATGATGATCATGGCGTAGTGCGCCGTGCAACCACCCAGGGTCCGCGCCCGCGGATAGTAAACTCCGTCTCTGCCTGCATCACGCTCCCTTAAATACTTGGGATCCTTCTCCTGGCGGTCCTCGTCCATGTAGTGGCGCACGTAATGATCCAAACGCATTGACGCATCTTCAGTAGCATTGCCGTGAAAGCAGGGCACCTGGTAGTTGAAAGGCTGATCCTTTCCTCCGGCTTCCAGCAACAACACCGTGCGGCCCGCTTCCGCGAGGCGGGCGGCGAGCGTTCCTCCGCCCGCGCCCGAGCCGACTACTATGTATTCGAATTCTGAATCGCTCATATTCGTTTTCTTGATCAAGCTCCAGGTCGGCTTCATCGATGCACGTGGAAACTTTGGTAATGCGGGTTTAGCTCGACAGCCTTACGCAAATACTGCTCGCCCTGGCCGTTAGTTGACGCCGCCTGGTGAATCGTGGCTGCCTGAAAAAATAGATGCGCATCCTTTGCGCCCGAGTCGAGCGCCTGATCCATCGTGTCGCGGGCTTCCGCATACTCGCCCGCGCGGTACAATGCCCACGCCAGCGCGGCGAGCGTCGCGAAGTTTCGACGCAACTCGATGTCCTTGCGTGCCCACTTGACCGCCTCCGGGCCGTCCTCCCGCACATCCGCATAGAAATCAACCAGATGATGATAGTAGTGAACGCCGCCGCGCTCGGCTGTTTCCAGGTAAGCAGCCAGGGCTTTTTGATTCCAAGACTCGGCGCGATCGGGCTGGCCGAGAAGCTGGTAGAGTTCACCGAGCGCTTGTTGAAATTCAGGCCGCGGCACGCGCGCGATGCATTGTTCGTAAAGCGCGGCGGCTTCGGCAAACTTCCCTTGCGCTCCCAAGCATTCGGCTTTGTGATCGTCGACAAGCCAATGGCCGGAATAAGCGCGGCCGGCGCGATCATAATGCGTCCAAGCTTCTTCAGCGCGACCACTTCGCAGTTTCAAAACTCCTCTCTGCAGCTCGACCCAGGCGTAGTGCCGCATCTCCTTCGCCGTGAGTTCATCTTCGGCTTCGAGGTACAACTGGTCCGCGCCCGGAATGTCGCCCAATTTCCACTTGAGATATGCCAGGCGAGCCAGATTGTCCCAGGTTCGCTCTTCGTCGATGAGCGCTTCATATCCCTTTCTGGCGTCGTTGTACCGCCCCTCTTGAAAACCGAGGTCGCAGAGCAAAGCTCGGCCCTGCGGGCTGTCTCGGAGATCGCGGCCTGTCTCTAGATCGAGTCTCACAGCCCCGAGCCGATGAAACTTGAAATCAATATTGGCCTTAAGAAAATAGAGATCGCCGGCTGGACCAAGATGCTTAATGGCCGTGTTGAGCGCCGCCTCGGCAGCTTCGAGTTCGCGTAGATTTCCGGTGAGTGAGGCGCGCTGGTAAACCAGATAGACGAACTTCGTCGCTCTT
>QHXH01000672.1:3625-6811 GCA_003222855.1 Acidobacteriota bacterium | reverse complement strand
TGCGTTACATGCAAACAGGGCGAGCAGATTGGTGGTCGATAGTAGACGAGGTCCACGGAACTATTGATCGGCTCCAGTAACGTTGCTGGATCGGTCGGGCCAAAAAAACTCAACGTTGGAACAGCGAGCGCGCGGGCCGCGTGCAGCAGCGATGAATCAATTCCAATGAATTGGCGCGCGCCCGCGATGGAGACGAACGACTCCTCGAGCGAAAGTTCACCGCACTTGTTCTCGTAGGAAAAATTCGGAACCGATTCACGAACAGCGGCAGCAATTTCCTCCGATGTTTGTGCGTCAGAAGTTGCGCCGAGAAAAATCCAGTGACTCGCGCTGATTTCATGTTGACGTGTTCGCGCAAATTCTCGCCACTCCGGCATCGGCAGAAGCCTCACCGATGCGAAATCGGAGCAGCCACCGCCAACGGCGACGTAATCGCGCGCAGCCTGCGCCCGGCCAATTCGCTCCAACAGATGCTGGCGCACTTCGTCGCGAGGAGCCGGTTGCGCGCCTAACAATTGCGCGGTTGCGGCGTAGAAGTGGAACACACCGCGCGCGCGATTGAAGAAAACCAGGTGCGTCAGCACGTTTCGGCGCCAATAGGTGCTCGAGACGTAGAAACCGATGCGATTGCGCGCAAGCGTCAGCAATGAAAACACCGTCGTGAGCTGCGAGTACACTTCAAGATCGACAATCGTATCGACGCGGCGCAAAACGAGCCCGCAGAGAATGCGCGCCGCGCTGGCGAGCAAGGCGAACGCGCCGCGACGATCATTCATGACTTCCATGCGGTCGAAGATGCCGATTAATCTCGCAAACGGCGCCACCGGAGAACCGCAAACCAGCGTGAGCGACAGATTTGGATAGCGGCGTCGAACTCCGAGCAATGCCGGCAGCGCGATGAGCAGGCTGCCACCACCGAGCAATTTGATGAATACAATTTCTCCGCGCGGCGCGCTGGAATGATCTCTGCCCAGCAGCTTTCCGGCAAGCTGCGCCAGCGGTCGCAACAGCACGATCAGCCATGGGCCGAAAATGCGATCGACGCGCTGCTTGTCAGCGACGGTCATAATAAGCCTGCGGCTGATTGCAATACGACGGCGAGATGCATTTTGGCGGCGACGAAACTAGCGGCGATTCACTTGGATGACAACACTCACCTTCGGATGTTTTTTCTTGCTGGCGAACTTCACGCGACGAGGTAAAAGAGACGTTTGTGAAAACCGCGCTCCAGAAATTTCATTTCATCGGGAACTGCGGCACGGCCATGGGCTCCGTGGCGGCGGCGTTGCGTCAGCGCGGATTCAAAGTCAGCGGCTCCGACGAGAACGTTCATCCGCCGATGTCGATCTTCCTCGAGCAGCACGGGATTAAGCTTCATCAAGGCAACAACAGCGAAGCGACAGCGCCCCAAGAGGCGGGTTGATCAGCCAGAGGGGGCGCCAAGGTTAACGCCCACGGCCAGAAGAGCCGGCCAGCCTGGCGGATACTGGGAGAATCTATGTCTTTGATCATCCCTGAAGCAATATGTAGCTAGGCAGTCGTAAAACGGAAGGTCTCGGTCGTAGAGAGGGTCCTCGGCGTACAGCTTGTCGGACGCGAACAGCTTCGCTTGGTATAGATACGAATAGTCGTCTCCAGAAAGCGGGAATTGCTGGGCCAGAACGAAGTAAACAAGCAAGGCTGCGAGCAAGAAGGACGCAGACACCAATAATTTTCCCGTTAGGTCAGGATACCGCGGATGATTGGTCTTTGTTGTCACGCGGAGCAACTCTCTTTCCACGTAATATACCCGAGATCGGATCGCGTGGCGCGAGCTGCATTCCGAAATGAAACCCAATCTGATCTAATTCGATGTTGAATTCTTACAACGTATTCAGCGCGATTTCATTTCGCCCACTGACAGTATATTCGCGTCTTTGGGGCGTACGCCGCAATCAACGGCAATCGACCTCCACACGATGTCGTCTAGGCTCCGCCGCGGGAATTTCATCTGTTTGTTCAAACAAATCCGCCACAACTAGGGATTGGGTGGATTGATTTGAGGGTTATACGTCCAGGTGACGCGCAGCAGCACGACAAGCAGATTGCGCTATAGTCAACTCCTTTGACTCCGACTTTACGCCGTTGGGCCAGTTTCACTTTAAGTCGCGCCGCGCCCCGAGATCATCGCGAGCGCCGCGCCCGCGGTCTATTTCAAGGCACTGGTTCGGCGCTAATGGCGCGCGTCTTGGCGATTGGCGTCAGCGTTGTCTCGGTGCCGCTTACCATCGGGTATTTAGGCGGCGAGCGTTACGGCGCGTGGGTGACTATTGTCAGTGTCATCACATTTCTGAGCATCACCGATTTTGGTCTTGCCTCCAGTCTCACCAACGCCCTTGGAAAAGCGCAAGCCGAAGATGCGCATGCCGTAGGCCAACGACTCGTGTCCTCCGCTCTGTTCATGTTGTCGTTGATCGCTGTTGCGGTCTTGATTGCGGGAAACGTTCTCGCGCCTCGCATCGCAGCGTTGTTATTTCCGAATCTGCAATCGCCGCTCGCTCGGGTTGAAATTGCGCCTGCAATAATGATTGCGTTATCAATCTTTGCGCTGAATCTTCCGCTGATTGTCAGCTCGCGGGTACTAGCTGCATACCAGGAAAGTGCGCTGACCAATTTTTGGAACATGGCCGGCAGCGTGGGCAATCTCGCCGCGCTGCTTTTGGTCATCTGGTTTCGGGGCGGCCTGCCTTGGCTGGTTTTCGGCTGCTTCGGTTTCGGATTAGCTGCGAACCTTGCTTGTGCGGCTTGGCTATTTGGTTTTCGCAAGCCATGGCTGCGTCCAAACCTCGCCGGTATTGATTCCGGTTTTGTGAGAACTCTTTTCTCCGATGGTTGGAAGTTTTTCGTGATCGGTATCGGGTGGATGGTGAATTGGCAAACCGACAACATGGTGATCGCGCATTTTCTCGGCGCTGCGCAAGTGACGCCGTATGCTGTGACGTTCAGTTTGTTCGCTATTGCAACAGGGCTACAAACGCTCGCTTATCCGAATCTCTGGCCTGCTTACACCGAAGCCTATGCCCAACGCGATTACGAATGGATCCGCAAAACTTTGCGCTCGAATTTCAAATTCAGTTTTTTCACTACGGCCGCGATCATTGCACTCCTGACAATCTTTGGCGGCGAAATTATCCGCCTCTGAGCTGG
>QHXH01000672.1:1369-3587 GCA_003222855.1 Acidobacteriota bacterium | reverse complement strand
GACCCTTTTGGTTGGCAGTTGTCTGCTCAACGCCACAGGACATCTCAAAGGTATGACTGTCTACGGCACGGTCACTGCGGTGTTAAATCTGATGTTGTCGATCCTGCTGGCAAAAATATACGGCATTACCGGCGTGATAGCCGCAACCGTCATTGCGTTCGCCGTGGCAAATTATCTTCCCACGTTTTTGGAAGTGCGCAGTGTGTTGCGAAAATGTATTGCGGATAAATGAGAATCTTTATCGACGTAACCAGCTCCTGCCGCTCCGTGCAAAACACCGGAATGCAGCGGATGACCCGGAAGATTTTTGCGGAACTGAGTCGTTTCACTCACGTGCGTCCCATTTGTTGGAACGCTGCTGGGAATTTTTACACCGAGCTTGGCGAGACGGAATATCGCCTCCTTACCAAGCCCTTCGAAGTCCGGTCACACGCGATGGCTAGGCCGGAATTTCACGGCCAGGACCCGTTCTCTGAGCTTTGGCGTCTCCTCCGGCGGCGCCGAATCAATCTCGAGGCGGAGATTGGACCAACCGATGTCTTTCTCGTTCCTGACATTTTCCGCGATCTTCGCCGCAAAGCTTTGCCGAATTTTCTGAGGCAGACTCAAGCCCGGAAGGTTGCGATTTTTCACGATGCGACTGATTTGCGGCTGCCGTCTGTTTATGGCGATCGAAGCAAGAAATCGCGGCCTTACGTCGAAGCACTCGCGCTTTTTGATCTTGTCATTTGTGTTTCGAACGAAGCACGTGATGATCTGCTTTACTTTTGGAAGAAATATGGCTGCGGCCCTGCCAAGACATGTGTGGAACCGTGGCCCGGCGAATTTGATAGCTTTGTGGGGGAAGCTGTCAGCTTCCCCTACAGGCAGAATCCGAGAAACAATCTTGTTCTTTATGTCAGCTCGTTTCATGGCCGCAAAAATCATCTCACGCTCCTGCGCTCTGCTGAAAAATTGTGGAGCGACGGATTGCAATTCGAACTGCACCTGATTGGTCGAAACGTGGGTGCGCCGTTCAATAGAATCGTGCGCCAAATCTGGAAACTGCGAACGCGCGGGCGTCCGCTGCGCTGGCTTCGACACGTTAATGACCAAACCTTGTGGCGCGCCTATTGCGATTGCCGGTTCACGGTTTACCCCTCTCTCATGGAAGGATTTGGCCTTCCGATCGTCGAGAGTTTAGCGCACGGCAAACCATGCATCTGCGGTGGGAACGGCGCCTTGGGCGAGATCGCGCGAGGCGGCGGGTGTCTGATCACCGATCAAACCAGCGCCGACGCACTCGCGACAGGAATCAAAAAATTGCTGACCGACCAGGAGACTTATGCGCGTTTATCTTCCGAAGCGCATACAAGAAAATTCCGCACATGGGCGGATTATACGGACAAACTTTTCGAAAATCTCCAGTTTGCGCCTCAACGGGCATCAGCTACCGCCGTCTCAGAAGTTTGAATTTCGCTGTCCTCGCGCATGGCTGGCGGTGATGCGGCCGTCTTTCATTTCATGGGTCCAATCGCACGCTTCGGCAATCGCTGGATTGTGGGTTGCGAGGAGTAAGGCTTTGCCACGGTCGTGCACAAGATTCTGGAGGAGTTCGAACGCGCGCTCGGAGTTGGCGGTGTCCAGGTTCCCGGTTGGCTCGTCGGCCAGGATCACGCGCGGGTCGTTAGCCAAAGCGCGCGCGATGGCGACCCTTTGTTGTTCGCCTCCGGAAAGATGACGACTGAGCCTTCGCAATTTGTCTCCCAGGCCGACTGCTTCTAGCAGGTCGGCGGCGCGTTCACGCATTTGTGCATCAGAAAGCTGTCCAAGCTTGCGCATTGGAATGGTGACGTTTTCCTGCGCGGTAAACTCGTCCATCAAAAAATGGAACTGAAAAATGAAGCCGATGAACTTGTTCCGCTTATGCGCCAGTTCGTCATCGCTTAAATGGGACACCGGTTCAGATTCGATCGCGACCTGGCCGGCATCTGGCAGATCGAGCAGACCGAGAACATACAGCAAGGTGCTTTTGCCGCACCCGGACGGGCCGACCACCGCATGAACGCTTCCGGTCTCGATATCGAGGGACACGCCGCGCAATGCGTGCACGCGTTCTTCTTCTTCGCCTAGATAGCGCTCTATCGCTTCGCAACTAAGACAGATTCCGCCGTTCATCTGGAGCCTCGAATGGTGACAACTGGCGCCAACTCAGCGGCACGGCGCGCGGGAACATAAC
>QHXH01000672.1:0-1356 GCA_003222855.1 Acidobacteriota bacterium | reverse complement strand
GTCGCAAAGGTATAATGGCGCCAGTCCCACGTCACCAAAAAGTAGTTTGTGTAGAGCAAACCACGGAGACGAATGGGAATGTGCGAGACGCCCCACGTCATCAACGCGCCCAACGCGCAGCCGAGCAATGATCCGGCCGCACCGATTAGCGCGCCTTGCCAAAGAAAGATCGCGCTAATGTCGATTCGGCGGTAACCCATGGATCGCAAAATCGCGATCTCCTTAATTTTCGCCAGGACCGACATCGTAAGGACATTAAAAATGCCGAAGCCGGCCAGCAGGATGATCAGCGAAACGGTAATCGCTACCGACATTCTCAAGGTCAGGAAAAGTCGCAGTGTGCTTTCCTCGCGGTCCTGCCAACTGGTTGCGCCGTGCTGAAACAGCTCCTCGAAATGTTCGGCCAACGCAGGCGCGCGATTCGGATCACGAAGTTTGTATATGATCATCGACGCACCCGCGGGTTGGCGTAGGAGAGCTTGCGCGACACGGGCATGCGAATAAACCCGCGTTGAATCAATCGATCCAATCCCTGCACGCGCGATCGCTGCAACAGTGAACCGCCAGTACTCCCCGTTGGGTGCGAGCAATTGTACCGTGTCGCCGACGCCCGCCTGAAGAAGTTCTGCCAGACGTGAACCGATAATGATCGAGGTGGTGTTATTTCGAAAGTCATCAAAGTTCCCGTCAACCAACTGGTGGAGAATATCTGTGGTTTGTGCATGCAGGGCTGGATCAATCCCGTAAAGATCGACAGTCGCATTTTCAAATCCGGCGCGAGCGCTGACCGTTCCGCGCAGGACTGGAGAACAGGAGACTACATTGGAGAATTGTCTGCTTACCCGCATGATTTCGTTGGCGTTAGTGATGCCTTCGAAATAGAGCCGACGTCCCACAGTGTCTTTGCCTTTCGCGGAAACCATGAGCGGTTCGTAGCGTGGTCGAAAACGTGAACTGACGACCAACGCGCCATTGCTGCCGATGGTTGAATCGATGAAATAACGCGTGAAGCCCTGAGTCTGCGCCTGCGTGCAGATGAAGATGGCGACGCCGAAAACAACACCGCTAAGGCTCAGGAGCAGTGGTCGCTTGCGATGCGTTAAAAAGCGGAGGGCAATATAAAGGGGCGGCGTCATGGCGGGTTCGGCGGCGGCGGTGATGCGACCATTCGCTGCCGTACCACTTCTCCGGGACGGAATTTGTCCTGGTCGGATACGATTACGTGACTGCCTTCTTCCAGGCCACTGGTAACCTCTGTAAAATCGAGTGTGCGAAATGCGACCCCAACAGTGCGAGAATGCACGATGCCTTGGTTCACGATCAACGCTTGATCGACAAGCAGAGCGCGCGTCGGCA
>QHXH01000671.1 GCA_003222855.1 Acidobacteriota bacterium | reverse complement strand
GACTTACTAAACCGACTTACAACTCCCGATTATCGGTGACAGAGAATAGTTGTAAATCCTTGTTCTAGAATATTTTGGTGAGGTGGCTGAGTGGTTGAAAGCAGCGCTTTGCTAAAGCGCCGTAGCCCAAAAGGCTACCGAGGGTTCGAATCCCTCCCTCACCGGTTCTCCTATCGATGTTGGGCGTTGGGCGTTCGGCGTTTAGTCGATCTCGCCAGCTTGGTGGTGCTTTTGCAGAGAGAAGCATAGCGCCGAAGGCACCGCTTCTTCTTTATCTCTGGCGAATCGGCGTGAAGGCGTGGTCGAATACGTAATCGCCCACCCGGTGACCCAAGGCGATCGATTCGGTCTTGTCGAAGCGCCAATGAATGCCGAGATAAATCCGGCTCTGACCGTTCTCGTCCTCGGCTTGTGATAAATTGGAAAAGCTCCGCGGCCGATAAGGACGGAGATTACCGTTGCTGTCGCGGGTTTGCCCGTTGAACTCGTCGGAAACGAATGTGAACGCGATGTTATCGGTGCCGTAAAACCGGCGCATGACCTGGAAGAGCGTCCCCCCGATTCCGGCATGACCCGACGGATACGAGGGGAATGGCGGCGTGAAGTTCGGGCCAGTGAGATTGCTGGCAGGCGCGCCTAACGGCATAAAATTAGGATCGCCAATCGTGTCGGGATTGCCGTCGCCGAGGCCAGTGGGGCCTGTGCCCGGGTCCGATTCGCGAATGCCCAGAACAGGACGCCAGAAACCGTAGTAGTATTTCGATTCCCAAATGGTCATTGCGGCATCCGCCATGGCGACATTTGCCAACGCCAGCAAGCGCGCGAATTGAATGGCGCTCAATCTCCTCTGATCGGCAATATGTACCGTGATCTGATTGTAAAGCCGCGGAGGCGCGCACAGGCTCGGCGTGCCATCGTACGCCCAGAAAGTGCCGATGAATGTTTGCTCTTCCGTGCGCTGCGTGGGCGTGAGCAGCGCTTGTCATTTCGGGCGGAGGTGGCGCGCCGAATTGAGTCGTCGAGTTGACCACGAACGGAATGCACCCGCCCCAGTGCGCACCCAAAGCGAGCGGGATCAAACTGATCGGATCCTGCCGCCAGTGCCCCGGTTGGTCGCTCGGAAAATAATCGATGCCAATGCGCGGCTCGGGGAATTGCGAACCATCATTGAAACGCATCGCCAGAATTGCTGCAGCCGTGCGGTGCCCCAAATCGATCCCATTTGCTTTTTGCTGCGCGTTCCTGATCGCAGCCAAATCTTCTGCCAGGTAGCCATCAAAAGTCGGCGTTTGCGATGGGAAAAGCGCCGCCAGGGTGTCGCGCGCCGCCTGGCTGATCGCCGCATCTACGGACATTGGACCAGGCGCGGCCTGCGTCCCAGTGTAACTCGTGTAACCGCCGACGACCGCGTCAAGCGCATCGAACATGGCGATGTGGACAATCGCCATCGCCCGGCTGGAGCGCCCCGGCCCGAACTGTTCTCCGAAAACGCGGTTCTCCCCGGGGGCGACCGGAGTATGATCCAGACCGCTGGCATTTATTGCGATCACGTTCCAACGGTGCAGTGAATCGAGGCCCTGCGCTGGGCCCACAAGCGGCGGGACGTGGGGAGCGGGGTGAAACAGCGGGCCAAATGCCGCATTAAACCTGTTGTCCAGAACGGCAGCGAAGGTCAAAACAGACAGCACCAAGCCAAGGAGGAACATAGAAACTTTTTTCATGTGATTTGTTTCTGGGAGCAGTTCTTATATCAGTATTCTGTCCCCTAGCCAGAACAATTTTTCCTCGTTGAACGTTGGATCTTGAGCGCGAAGATTTAAACTTTTCGACCCACCATGCGCGTCGAGCCGTTCCAAATCCGCAATTTCATCGGCGGCAGATTTGTCGAGCCGGTCAGCTTCTTGTCATGTCGAGCGAAGTCGAGACATCTCTCGCTTTTCCCTTTGTTTTTGTAGTCCTCATTGAGCGCCAGACGTTCGGCGCTTACAATGCAAAGCAGTGCGCACGGAACCCACACGCATCCAAAATTTCATCGATGGCGAGTTCATTGAACCCATGGGCGGTCGATATCTCGACAACATCGAACCAGCGACGGGCAAGCCGTACTCTGAGGTTGCCGACAGTGATGCACAAGATGTCGATCTGGCCGTCGCCGCGGCGGAGAAAGCATTTGCCGATTGGTCGAAGAAGCCGGCAGGCGAACGCTCGCGTTTTCTGCTGCGGATCGCCGACTTGATCGAGCGAGATCTTGAGAAGCTCACCCGCGCCGAATCGATCGACACTGGTAAACCGCTCTCGCTCGCGCGCACACTCGACATTCCACGCGCGGCCAGCAACTTCCGATTCTTCGCGACTGCGATCCTGCACACGGAATCGGAGGCGCACATCACCGACAACCTCGCGTTCAACTATACGGTGCGTCAGCCTCGCGGCATCGCGGGATTGATCTCTCCGTGGAACTTGCCGCTTTATCTGCTCAGCTGGAAAATCGCGCCGGCCATTGCCGTCGGAAACACGGCCATCGCGAAGCCAAGCGAGCTGACGCCGATGACCGCTTACATGCTCTGCGAGATCGTGCGCGAAGCTGAGCTGCCAAATGGCGTTCTCAACGTCGTCCACGGCGCTGGCCCAAATGTCGGCGCCGCGATCACGGCGCATCCGAA
>QHXH01000015.1:3805-11944 GCA_003222855.1 Acidobacteriota bacterium | reverse complement strand
ACCAGGTAAGGTTGCGCTTCGCGAATCGGCAGCGGCGTCGAAGTCCAGGTCGCACCTGAATCTTCATCGCGAATGTAAATCGCTTCGCCGGCGGGATCGCTCACCGCGTCGTTCGACCAGGGAGTCAAACGATTCTCATGACTATTAATTGACCAGGTGAATCCGCCGCCAGTCTCAGTAATCAGAAATCCGAAATCTTCTGAGTTTGCGATGACGTTCGACCACGGCGCCGGCGGCCATTGCCCTTCCCCAAGTGTCGCGACGTATTCGCGGCCCCCGTGGGCGAACCCACCGATGCCGTTGAAGAAGGAAATCTTCGGGGGGGCGAGCGCAGGTTCGGAATACGTCTGGGCCGCGAGGCGCGGCTGAAAGGGCGCCGGTAAACTTTCTTCGATCGGCCGCCGCGTAAGTTGATCTTCCAAAGATCCTCTTTCGCTGACGATTACCAGGCGGGCTACTGCATGCAGCAGGATGCGTTCTTCTTCGGTCATCGTGTCAGAAAGACGAACGAAAATGCCGCCGGGTTGGTCCAGCAGCGCCTGCGCGCCCGAAGTTCTTACCGCCATCTGCAAAGAGTCCTGAAGCGATTGCGCGTAGGCTGTCGGATGATCGTTCAGGATCACCAAATCGAATTGCAGACCTTTCGAGCGCAGGTATTGATGCGCGCGCAAAAGCTGCCGCGAGATGGGAACGTCTTCTTCGCGCTCCAGCCGCAGGATTACAATCGGCAAGTCACCGCTGATTCCAAGCGGCCACAACCCCGCCTGTGTCAGCTTGTTGAGCGCCAGCACGTGCGGACGGGGCCGCAGCGAAGGATCCGGATACAAGATACGGCCGCCCAGTCTTTGAAATAAGTGCGCTTCGTCGGGATCGATGTGAAGATGGTTCATCTCAACCTGTGCGCGCGTCCACGCCAGCCGAGATTCGCGCTCGAAGATATTCGGGTCACGATATTTTTCCGCCAGCACCATGGCCTTTTCACGTGATTGCGCTACGCCGGTCGTGAAAACGATCTGTGCGCTTTGGCTCGGCTGTAACCGCACCCGGGATCGCAAACTGAAAATTGGATCCAGCACCGCCCCGACAGTGTTTGACAACGGGCGATCCTCCATCACGGCCACCGGTTCGGCAGTTGTTCGTCCGCGACCCACGAACCGCGCACGATCAGTCTCGTACTGAATGCCGGCGATGGGTTGAGTCGATGCAGCCATGACGTGAACTCCCCAGATGGCCTGGTCCTCTGCCGATCTTGGCCGGCGTCGCGCAAACAAGGCCTGCTGCGCAGACTGAAATTCAGTTTCCACGAACAGGTTGCTAAAGGCGGGATGCGCCTGATCGCTGGCCATGGGCGCCAGGACTACCTCTGCGTAAGAGGTAAGCTCGATCTCTCGTGGCCGGTTCGAATAGTTTGCAACCGAGATGCGGCGCAACTCGCTGTCGTCTTCTCCTGAAACAATGACTTCGAGATGCGTGACGATGCCGCCGTCGCGACGCCAGAAATCCGCCTTGTCTTCCGAAAACGCCACTTCGTAACTGTGAGGTTTGCTGCAGACGGGTTGGTAGCCGGCCGACCACACGGCGCCACTGCGGACGTCGCGCACGTAAATAAAACTGCCCCAGTTGTCGCGCGTGGTGTCGGCCCGCCAACGCGTTACCGCCAGTGGGCCGTTCGTCGAATAACCACCGCCGGCGGTCGTGATCATCACAGAGTAATTTCCGTTGGACAACAATTGCGTGCGCGGCGTCGGCAGATCGGGGCTGTCATACGCCCGCGCAACCAAACCGGTGAGCGTACGGACTACGCGGCCAGTCAGGACTTCTTCAGCGCGGGGATGAACGGCCTGGACTCCGCGTGGAATACGCTCCTGCAAAAGCAGCTCAGTGGCTCGCACGATCGGATCGCCATGAAAGCGATTCCGCATCACTCCGTGATTCAGCAAATTGTCCAGTGCAATCAAACTCATTCCCTGGTGATGCGCCATGTAAGCGCGCACCAGCGTGCAACGTTCGCCTTTCTTGACTCTTTCCGGCGTGAAATCGAGCGCTTCGTAAAATCCGTAACGCGAAAGCGCGCCTTCGCGCTCAAGTTCGCGCAGATTCTGCATCACCTGGTTGGGAAAAACACTTGCTGCCAGAATCGTCGAGTAAGGAGAAACCACCAGGTCTTCGCTCAGTCCCCGCTTCAATCCCAGACCGGGAACACCAAACGGTCCATATTGATAATTGAATTGCAGGTCTCGCGCCGAGTAAGCCGACTCGGAAATTCCCCACGGCACACCCCGTTCATAGCCATATTCGATCTGCCGTGAAACAATTGCCTCGTATGTTTCACCCAACAGCGTATCTTGATAGTTGCGCATTACCAGCAGCGGCATCAGGTATTCGAACATTGTGCCCGTCCATGAGATCAGCGCGCGACCGCCGTCAACGGCCGTCAACTGTCGTCCCATGCGAAACCAATGCTCCTGCGCCACGTCGCCCTTCGCGATGGCAATAAAACTCGCCAGGCGCGCTTCCGACGCCAGCAGATCATAAAAAGAGTTGTCGTGGTGTCCTTCGCTGACGTTGTAGCCTATCGTGAAAACCTTCCGTTCCTGATCGAGCAGGAATTTGAAATCCGTCTGTTCAATAATGAGCACCGATGCCTGGGAAATTTTGGCGAGGCGCAAAGTCAACGCTTTGGCCGCTTCGGCGGCTTGTTCCATGGCGCTCGTGAGTTGTTCGATCGCTTTAAGCGCGTCGTCGCGAGTTTGATCCGCGGGTGTTTGTTCGAGCTGGGCGCGCAAAGCTGCAAGTTCAATCAATACCGAGTCGCACATCTCCGAAACGTGCGCGAGCGATGGGGTCGAGCGCAGCTGTTCGGCTATTACTTTCCAACGGGGCGCCGCGAGGTGTTCGGCACTCATCAACACTGAATCTAACAAACCCCATGCGCTCCACGGCGCCAGCAGGTGCAGATCACGGCGATAAGCTCGCGCCTGATGCAACAACGAACTCGTCCACCATCGAAGTTCGGAAAAGCCTTCCTTGCCGTGCTCCTGCGCCAGCGCAGCCACAATGTCGTCGATGACGGCCGCATACCCGTTCAGTGATTCGATTAATTCAGTCCACCCCGAAAGCGACCCCGGCAATTTGCCCGCCAACAAAAGGGCGCAAGCTTGAACTTCCTCATGTAGTTGTTTGATCGTGATTACGTCGGTGCGCTGCAGTCCTGCGGCCAATTGCGAGATCTCCTGGGACAGGGCTTCCAGAGTATCCTGCACTCCGCTGATGACCCTGGCATCAAGAAGCTCGTCATCGGGAAGTTCGAGGCAGGCCTGGTTAAGGGCTATCAGGTGTCCGGCGAGATTACCGCTATCCACCGTCGAGACATATTGCGGCCACAGCGGTTGAAGTGTCCGGGTGTCGTGCCAGTTGAAATAATGGCCGCGAAACTTTTGTAGTTTTTCCAAACTGGCAAAGGTGAATTCGAGGCGCTCGATCAACTCAACCAATCCGATGTAGCCAAAATCGTAAGCCGCGAGAGTCGAGAGCAACAGCAGTCCAATGTTTGTGGGAGAGGTGCGGTGAGCAACTGCCAGCGGTTCTTCCTGCACGTTGTCCGCGGGCAGCCAATGATCTTCGTCTCCCACAAAGGTTTGAAAGAATCGCCACGTGCGGCGCGCGACGATGCGTCCGGTGCGCAGATCTCTGGCCGGAAGTTCGTAAACCTTTTCAAGTCGTCGGCGACTAACGTAATAAGCGACCAACGGCGACAAAATCCACGCCAGCACCCAAAGGGCGGCGACGGGCAGGGCACGCGGCCGCACAAAAATGATTGGGATGGTTGCCGAAAAAGCGATCGCGACAGCCGGCCACATGAAAACGACGAAGGCGTGTAGATCATGTCTGCTTGACCTTTCAGCGCGCGCCGCCGTCACCCACTCCAGCAGATATTTCCCGGAAACCAGCTTGCGGTGCGCCGTGCGGGCGATTGCGTCAAGCATCAGGTATGCCTGATGCGCAAGAAAAACAATCACCAATGCCAACTGCATGGTGTTCGTGCGCATGTCCCCCCAGACGCTCCAAAAGTGACTGGTCCAGGGAACTCCACGCGGATGAATCAGTAAACCTGTGGTTACGTGAGCGTAGACGGGAAAGGCCAGCACCAACAGGGTAAACAATGTCCACCAAATCGCGTGGCCAGGAAGGATCGTCCAGCCTGCAATCAACAACAGAGTGATCGCCGGCGCGAGCAAACTGCGGCGCAGGTTGTCCAGAATTTTCCAACGCGAAATTGCCGGAATGCGATTCGGTCTCTTGTTTCCATGCGCATCGCGTACGCGGCGGCCGAGCCATCCGGCAATCTGCCAATCGCCGCGAGTCCAGCGATGCTGGCGCATCGCATACGTGTCGTAAAAAGCCGGATAGTCATCGAGAAACTCTACATCGCTAACCAAAGCCGCGCGCGCAAAGATCGATTCAAACAGATCGTGGCTGAGTAGAGTTTGGTCAGGGATGCGATCCTTAAGCGCCTGCTCGAAAGCGTCGACGTCGTACAGACCTTTGCCTGTGTAAATGCCTTCGCCAAAGAGATCCTGATACACGTCCGATGCCGCCGTCGTGTAGGGATCGATGCCCGTATTGCCTGAAAAAATGCGTGCAAAGGTTGAGCGCGAAGCGCTCTCGAGTGAAATACTCACGCGGGGTTGCAGAATGGCGTAGCCATCTACAACTCTCTCCGTGGCAGCTTCAAAGCGGGGCTGATTCAGCGGATGCAAAGCCGTGCCAATCAAACGTCGCGCGGCGTCACGAGGCAGTTGCGTATCAGAATCCAGCGTGATTACGTAGCGAATCTGCGCGAGCAATTCTTCGCTGGCCGTGACCACCACGAAGCTGGTGTCGCGCGCTCCGCGCAACAATCGATTGAACTCGCGCAGCTTGCCCCGCTTTCGTTCCCAGCCAATCCATTTGCCTTCGGTCTCGCACCATTGCCGGCGCCGGTGAAATAGATGAAATCGAATCGGCTGGCCGCCGCTATAGCGCCGATTGAGTTCTTGGATCATGTGGCCCGCTACGCCCAGAATCTGTTGATCGCCCCGCACCTGCTCCTGCGCAGCATCGGCAAAATCTCCGAGCAAGGCAAAGTGCAGATGTTCATCCTGATTGGCGAGGTAAGCTATTTCGAGCTTGTCGATCAAGGTGTCGACGGTTGCTTCATCGAACAGGATGACTGGCACTACTACCATCGTGCACGCTTCCGCCGGAACACCTTCAGCGAGATCAATCTTCGGCAGTAGTTTTGGCGGAAAGGTATGGGTTATGTCCCAGTTAAGCACGCTCGCGGCCAGGTCGCTCGCTGGAATTAGCGCGACCAACGCGCCGATAATCGTGAGTAAGATTCCGCCATTTGAGTGAAGCATTGCCAGTACTAATAGCGTCATAGTCAGCAAAGTCAGCACCAGCAGCATTCCGAGATAAGCAACGGACGCGTGTCTTTCGACCGCGCGAAAGAAACGCTCGCCCGAACCTGGCCGGTAGCGCACTTGTGCTTCCAACTGAGCCAGGCCGTCGCCAATCAGGAAATAACCGACGTGCGCGTGAGACGGATCTTCATTGGCGGTGCGCGCTGCTTCAGCCATTTGCAAAGCGGTGCGCGCAATTTCGAGTTCACTCTTTTTCGCGCCTTTACTAATGCGCTCGATCACGTGGCGATAGCGATCGCGCGTGGCGAAATCCATTCGCGCATAAACCTCGGCCGGATCTTTTGCCAGCTCTGGATCGATCAGGCTTACTTTTTCAAAGAACTCTTTCCAATCGAGGGTCGACAGCAGCCGCATGCTGGTGATGATGTTGCCTATAGTAACCTGGGCGGCCGCCTGCCGATGATGTTCTTCATGAACGATCTTCTCGAGCGCAACTCCTTGTTTGGCCAGTTGCTTCTCGAGCCATTCCATCGCCGGCATCACGCCCGGATCCTGGTCGCGCAAACGCTGGATGAGCTGTACCACGAATGCGCGGCCCGGTTTCTTACGCGATCGCGGGAGCAACGAAACCAGTTCCTGCGGCTCGCGGGCCATTTCGAGAATCTTGTCGGCCAATCGGTCAGCTTCGTTTCGTTCGGCACGCGATGAAGTTATACGCGTGGTCAAACGACGCAGATTCTCGACGAGCGCCAGTCGCAGGCTGATGGGCACGGCCCATAGCTCGCCGATGGAGAGTGGCGATATCTTTTGATAGGCAGTAATGAAACGGCTGAGCGTTTCCGTGTCGAGATGACTGTCAGTGTGCGCGATCAATTCGACCGAGAAGGCATAAATCCGCGGATAATCTTTGAACGGGGCACGGGCGAGTTTGGGCAGTTCACGGTAATAACCTCGAGGCAAGTCCTCGCGAATCTCGCGGACCTGTTCTTCGACGATGTGAAAATTATCGACCAGCCATTCGGCAGCGGGAGAGATTACATGCTCGCTGCGAATGGATTCTGCCAGCGCCTGGTAAGCGCCGAGCAGCTTGCGGCTGTTTTCTTCCAGCCGCGGCAACAACAAATTCACGCGCCGCGGCTTTTCCGCAATTCGATGTTCGGTGGCCAGGAATGCGGCGTACTGTTCCAGCCGCTCGAGGCTGAAAAGCTCTTCGCGAATGGGCACGTCGCCATCCGACGTGAGCCGAAGTTTCCCCATCAATGCTGAAAACCGTGCAGCCATTGTTCTCAATCAATCGGGGGAGAGGATAAATAAAAGTTTTGGCTAAGATATCACGGCCCTGCCAGCAAGCCCGACTTGCAAGGAAGATCCTGTTCCATCTAATTGAATCAGCAGATTGCTCAATTGCGAAGATCTCGCCCTAAACGGAAACGCCCAGAGATGTTCGAACTCAATTCAACCAATCCTGGCATGATGTAGAAAACAGCGGCCGCGCCCAGGAGCGCTCCCGTAAAAAACCGCGACAGGTGATTGTTTTGCCAGATCGAAAAGTAGCCGAGCGAGAAATCGACGGCCAGCGGCGCGGCAGCCAGAAACAGCCAGACGATGCTCGGCGTCCTGGTTTGTCTTAACCAACGAACGAGTGGATAGATAAGAGCCGCGATCGCAAATCCTGAATATAGCCCAGTGCAGCGCGAGCAGACTGCGAACTTATAACCGGCGATGTGAAAAGAGCGTTCCGGAATTTGATGACAGACGAAGCTGAACGTTTTGTAAATGGCGGCCGCGAATTGCTGATGCTGGTTCGCCTGGGCCAGGGGAGCCGCGACGATCAGGGACACTAGCGCTAAAGCGAATGTTGCGGTGATAGCCCAAATGAGCGACGCGCCAAACGCTGAGGCTAGCGGCTGGCGCTCGGGGAATGGATGTCGGCCATTGGCGGCCACTGAGTCGGACACTCGGTAAACTCCAGACTTAAAGACTCAAGCTTCCCGCCTCTCGCCTTCCAGGACCGCGCGTTCACTTCAGCGGCGGAGTCGTCGGTGGGGGTTTGCGATGGTGCGTCGCCTGTTCGTACGCGTAGGCAAACGCGAACAGCCGGCCTTCGTCCCAGGGACGGCCAAAGATCGTCAGGCCCGCGGGGAGTGTGCCGCCCCGCGTGAAGCCCATCGGGACGGTGATCGCGGGAAAACCTGTCGTCGGTGCATAGACCTGGCTGTTGTCGCCTGCCAGATTCGACCGCACATCGCCGATGATCGCCGGCGGATTGCTCCATGTGGGATAGACGAACGCATCGAGCTTCAACTTCAGCATCGTTGCGAGCACCGCGTCGCCATACTTCTTGCGATAGTCACGACTGGCCTGGCATCCAGGACTGTTGTCGCCGGCGGCGTCGGTTGTTTGCGCGCCCTCAAGTCGCCGGCGAATCGTCGGGTGAAAGTTCCCGCCTTTAATGATCTCGTCGAGCGTCCTGATGGGCGCGCCTGCTTCGGCAAGGTAGTGTTCAAGGTCGTACTTGAAACCACGACACGGCCCCGCATTCTGTAGACGCTGCGGCAATCCATCGACGTCCGCGGGATCCACGATCTCCGCACCCGCGGTTTTTAATTCTTCGAGTGCGGCTTTAAAGACTGCCATCACTTCCGCGTCAGCGCTCGTACGCCGCGTGCAATACGCCGAGACGAATGCCTTTGAGCGCGTCCCTCTTCAGAAATATGGCGTAGCTCGCAGGAAT